>NZ_JACJOR010000496.1:0-3293 GCF_014695615.1 Leptolyngbya sp. FACHB-711 | reverse complement strand
CTTTGGCACGGTTAAATAATTGCGCTAGATCCTCCACATAATGATTCACTACATAGACATTGCAGTGTGATTGCAGAGCTGGAATAAGCTGCTGCATTAAATATTCTGAAGATTTACGCGCCTGTACCAAAACGTCGATGTCACGGTTCTGATTCAGATTCCGAAACTCATTCCCAATTTGATTTGGCAGGTAATACAGCAAAGCATGGGGCGATCGTTGTCCCCAATATCCTAAACTATTGCGGCTGACGGTGACGATCGGCACAGCTGAAGGCAAACGAAATCCGTATCCGGCACTGTGTGCGTGATAAATCGTGTGGTATCTCTGAAGGCGTTTTGCCAGTTTGGGCACATCAAATCCCCAACTCATCACAAAAATCACCTGGCTCAGATTAGTCTGACTCAGATTAGCCTGTTGCAGCACATCATCCAGAAATAGCGTTTCCTTCTCGCGCTGACGATAGGTCACCACCTCTGCATCACAAATCTGCTGCGCCAGAGACAAGGTTTTCAATTCTGCCCACAGCCCGCCACAGGCAAACTTGCCTCCTGTTCCTGGCAGCAGAAAGTACAGTTTTCGCACAGTTGCCCTCCTGACCGATGCCCAGCAAATCTCCTCACCGGATTATTGCCTTTGCCAGACCCTATCCTACCTGAAGTGACGACTCGGCGATCGGCTTCTGCCCGATTCAAAGTCCCCTAAAGTTGGGGGATTTAGAAGGCAATGCAGGATTACTGGGATTGCTCAGATCAGCTCCAAATTGGGGCGTTGTTGAATTGGAGTATGATTATCCCCCCCTAGCCCTAAAAAATGGGGAGAACTGATCCTCAAAGTCCCCCAGCATTGGGGGATTTAGGGGGCGATGCAGGGTCTCAAGTTGTGTCTTTATACTTCGTATTCAGCAACGCCTAGGATTCAACTGAACGATTCCTGAGCGAGCGCCGGAGTCTCTTTCTGCTGAGCCATCTCCACCAGGCGACGAATCCGATCTTCGGTAGCCGGGTGAGTGCGGAACAGTGATTGCAGACCTTTTGCCGAAATTGGATTGATAATCAGCAGCGGTGACATTGCCGGGTTGCCGTGCATAGGCAACTGTTTGCCGATTTCTTCTAACTTTTTCAAGGCACTCACCAGAGCCAGCGGATTGCCCGTAATCTCAGCCGAGCCTTGATCTGCGGCATACTCACGGGTACGAGAAATGGCAAGCTGAATCAGCGAAGCCGACAGCGGAGCCAGAATGATCAAAAACAGCAAGCCAAATGGATTGGTGCCGCGCCGCCCGCTGTAAGTCACCGGACCATAAAGCGCACCAAAGGTGAGGATGCGTCCCAAAAACGTGATTGCGCCCGCCAGCGTTCCGGCAACTGCTTGAGTCAGCGTGTCGCGGTTTTTGACGTGGGTGAGTTCGTGAGCAAGTACGCCTGCCAGTTCCTCACGGGAAAGCAGCTTCATAATGCCTTCAGTGACCGCAACGGCAGCATGATTCGGATCGCGCCCGGTCGCAAACGCATTCGGCGACTCGGTTGGGACGACAAACAGCTTCGGCATTGGAATTTCGGCACGATCGCTTAAACTCTGCACCAGATCATAGATTTCAGGAGCCTGCTCACGGGCGATCGGCTGAGCGCGATAGGCTGCCAGGGCTGCACGATCGGAGTAGTACCAGGAACTAATCGACATAAAAGCTGCAATGAAAAATCCGATGATGAGCCCTTGTTCATTGCCAATCAGGGCATAACTGACCAGAACAATCAAACCACTCAGCAAGCCCAGCAAAGCCGTTGTTTTAAGCTGGTTTATCCCACTCATGTTGTTATCCGCACCTAGAAACTTAAACTGCTCTTGAACATAGCGAATGGAGCGATCGTTTTAGGTCTATCGGACGATCGAAGTTGGGATATGGCTTGAGTATGAAATCCTGGCGCTGTTGAATAATGCGATGAATTCTCCTCTTAACCCTTCACCAGGGCGAAACCTTTCAACGAAACTATCAGATTTGAATCCTCAAATCACAGCTTTTCATCACTTTTCAGCATTGCAAACTTCCTCTTTCCTATCTTCGATTAGATAGGTCGAAATAGCTTCTGCAATTTATTCACTCGTTTAACAAAGCGTTCTCGTTGCTCAGATAAAGACACGAACAGGGCTTCTGTCCTCAAGTTGAGTACCCTGTTCTGATAGTTTCTTAAACTTTCCTTATCGCCTATCGGGTGTAAAGAATCCGCGCATTTAATCCAAAATCGCGAAAATAGCGCGTCCATCGCCTGGCTGCGCCCCGATCGACAAAGGGACCGACCCGCACATGAGGACCGCGTGACGAAGTCGAAGTTTGCACCATTTGGGCAATGCCAAAACCATCACCGAGGCGCATTACCTGATTGCTAATTGCTGTCAGATTATCCGATTTTCCCGGAATCACCACATAGAACGATCGTCGATTTCTCGTGTCGCCTGGAGCTGAATCAGGGGGCAGCAGTGTCTCAGTGGGTGCAGCAGACGGCGCAGGATTCACAAACTGTTCGGGCGCAGACGGCTGACCAAACTCGACTTCCCGCGGTACTGGTGTAACGGGCAGCAAATCGGGCGGAGGAAGCATCGGCGCAGTCACCTGAGGGGCAGCAGGTGGGGCAGACGGGCTGGGAAAAGAGGCAGGGGTCGGCAGCGCAGGCGCAGTCACTTGAGGAGTAGCCATTCTTGATGGAGCAGTCCCCACTGTAGCCCCTCCGCCTCCTGGGAGTGTGACCACCTGTGCCCCAATTCCGCGTCCTGCCAACGCTACAACCTGCTGCTGTGCCCCGCTGATATCGCTAAAAATTCCTGCCTGGATCATGCGGCGACCCTGATAGTGCTGCACAAAAGCTCCTGGCTCGATCGATCGCACCTGATCTAGCATCATTGAGCTGTCGCCATTGATAATGACTGCATATTGCTGGGCGGCAGGAATCGCAGGTGAAGCTGCGCTGGGGACGAAACTTGGCTGAGCGGGAGAAGTACCCTGCCTAAAAGACGGCGGTGGCGGCGGCAGTCCGTTCACAACCTGCTGAGCTAAAAGCAGACGATCGCCCGGTTCCACAGGCTCTGCCAAAACCACCGAACTCGAACAAATCAAGCTGCTGATCACTCCTATACCAATCCAGGGTATTGACGCTGCACTGCTCATAACGGGTTTGCTCAACTAGCACAGATTGGCAGCAAGTCTAGCACAACATCTGGCGTACCAATCAACTTTTAAGGCATTTTTACCGCTAAATCGATTTTCCTTGGAAAGTGACTGCTATCTGACTCAGGACTT
>NZ_JACJOR010000495.1:0-6187 GCF_014695615.1 Leptolyngbya sp. FACHB-711 | reverse complement strand
TCGGTCATGACTCCGTACTTTCTCGGATTCCTCTGCATACGCCCCTTTCCATTCCCCGTGGAATAACGATGGTTACTACCCCCCTTCTATCCCGACAATGTGCCTAACTCTGAAAGCAAGGTGGTTCTTCAGGTCATGGCTACTCAATCTTCTCTTCGCTCTGACAGCATGGAACTCTTGATGGCATACAAGCAGAATCCATCTGTTGCCCTCCGTAATCGGCTCGTACGTTTGAATGCTGGACTCGTTCGCAAAATTGCTCATCAAATTTGCCACAAGTGCTCTGAACCCTACGAAGACCTGGAGCAGATTGGCTACCTCGGCTTAATTCGGGCGATCGAGCGATTCAATCCTGGCCAGGGCTGTGCCTTTAGCTCGTTTGCGGTTCCCTACATTCGCGGCGAAATGCTGCACTTCCTGCGCGATCGCGGTAACTCTGTTAAAGTTCCCCGCCGTTTGCAGGATCTCGACAAAGAAGGGCAGCGGGTGCGGACAGAGTTAACCAAGCTCCTAGGTAGAACGCCCGAAGACAACGAAATTGCAGAGCGGCTCGGTGTCTCCGCCTGCGAGTGGCGCGAAGTGAAGCTGGCAATGCGAAACCGCATGCCCCTGAGTCTAGATGCCACAATTTCCCACCAGACCGACTCGCCGATGACGCTGGGCGAAACCCTGCCCGATATGCACTACCAAACGCTCCAAAAGCTCGAAGAAGACCGCCAGCAGCTGCAGCGTGCTCTTAACCAGCTCGAAGAGAAAACCAGAGCCGCGATCGAGTTTGTCTTTTTCAGCGATTTGTCCCGCAAAGAAGTTGCAGAGCGAATCGGAGTCAGCCCAATGACTGTCACCCGCCGTATTCATCGCGGTTTAGAGCAAATGCTCACCTTCTTACAGCCCCAAACCCTGCAAACCGATCCCTAAGTTTTCGCGTCTCGTCTCCCTAAATGTCCATATCTCCTTGAGCTAGGGCGATTGTCAACCGATCGCCTTTTTTCATGCCAAAAATTCCTTATCTCCCCATGCCCCATGCCCCTATCCCCCCTTCACTCTTCACCCTTGCAGTAATCTAGAAGAAGAAACCTACCTTATCCCCAAACGCTATGCCTCCCCGTTGGTCGCGCAAACCCGATCGCAAAGATGCTGACTACCGCAAGCTGGACGATCGCATGAATTTTGCAGTTCACGTCGCTTCCTTTATTGCCGTTAACTCCGGTGTATGGTTTGTTCACAACCTGCAGCAGGCAGACTGGGAGTGGATTAGCTGGCTCACTGGGCTATGGGGACTTGTCCTAGCGGCACATGCAATTTATATCTTCACAATTGCAGATTACTCAGAGGCGACACCTGCGCCAACCTTGAGTAAAAAAGAGTAAATCAATACCAATAATCAAAACAGGAACAGAACAATGGCATACGCAACCACCAACGAAGCGATCGAAAAACTCGCTGCGGCGATCGGCGAAAACGTTTACATCGACGTGGCAAAGTGGCATCTCTATCTGCGTGATGCTCACCTACATACTGTTCTGGCAGAGCAGCTTTATCCTCAGATGCAGGATGGCAACCTCCAGGAAAATCAGGTTCTTGATTTGCTGAAGAAAGTCCCTGTGAGACTGGGCGGCGGCAAGCTCGAAGTTCCCCTTTCAGAACTGCTGCCAATGCAGTCACAGGTGCATCTGATGGATGTCCTGGAAGAGTATCAGCGCGAGATGTAACCTGACAGTGATTCTCCAACGATAAAATCCACGGATCTAGCTTGGGGTTAACAACATTAACTCCAACATTAACTCCAGTTCTAACAAAGTCGTTTTCGTTGCAAGTCACAAGACGCAGGAAGTTTTTCAGGACGATCGCGCCAAGGAGCGAGTCTATCTCAGGAAGCGATCGTCCCAGCCATTCAGGTCGTTCAACCCACTCTCCCACGGCAGCATTGTCACAACTTCGATCGCCCTAAGATTGCCATAATACCGTCCTAATACTGACTGCCCGATTTGCGGTGCTGCACGGCGGTGACTCCATTGGATTCCAGCAGTTTTCCGTCTTCGACCAACGCGTAGACGAGCCAGTGATCGCCGCATTCCATTCGATCCTGCACCCGGCATTCAAGATAGGCAAGGGCTTCGTCTAATACCAAGCAGCCATTGTTTGCCGGATGGGTGGCAATTTCGGCAAAGCGATCGTTGCTGGCGGCAGTTCGCTGAAAATAGCGCCTGAGGTTACGCCCTTCTTTGAGAATGTTGAGGACAAAGGAACCGCCGAGCTGTGCTGCGTCTTCGTTGTCTTCTTTGCTGATGGCGATCGTCAATCCGGGAGGGCTAAACGTTGCCTGAGACACCCAGGAAGTCAGCATTCCGCGATTGACTCCGTTTTCCTGCGTGGTTAATACACAAAGCGATCCGGTAATGCGTCCGACTGCATGTCCGGTGCGATCGCTCTGGGATTCGGCAGCAAGCTGACGAGGGGCGCGAATCTTTCTTGTTTTCCGAAGTGCCTGGACAAACTCGCCTCCGGCGGCTTCACCCTGTTTTAGAGTGGCTTCGGTGGGTTTGAACTTAACGCGAATTGGCTCAAATCCGAAGCGGAACCCTGCGTCTTGCAGCTTTGTTTCTAGCAGGTCGATCGCCTCACCGCTCCAACCGTAGGAGCCAAATATCCCTGTGAGTTTGGTCTTGGTAGCAGTAGAGAGGGCAATGCCCAGCGCAGTCTGAATTTGAGTCGGGGCGTGTCCTCCCAGGGTGGGCGAACCAAAGATAAAGCCGTCACACTGCTCCAGAGCGGCTGCGATTTCAGCGGGATCAGTAAACTCGCAGTTGATTGACTGCACCGAAGCACCAGCCTGAATCATGCCCTGGGCGATCGCATTTGCGAGGGTTGCGGTGTTGCCATAGGCAGAGGCATAGAGCAGAGCTACGTTGAGATCCTGAGTTTTTTGCTGTTCACACCATTGGCGGTAGTCAAACGTAAAGCGGCTGAGGCTGTAGCGCACTAAGGGACCGTGACCGGGCGCATAGATCTTGGCGCGAATCTCTGAAAGCTTATCGAGGGCAGCTTCAACTTGCTTTGCCTGGGCTGCATGAATGCAGTCGAAATAATAGCGGCGGTCTTCGTCAAGCTGTTTCCAGTTCTCATCAAAGACAGCATCATCGCAGACATGCGCCCCGAATAGCTTGTCCGTGTACAAAATGCGACTTGCCGGATCGAAAACGCAAAGTCCGTCGGGATGGCGCGGCGTGGGAGTGGGAATGAGCTGAAGCTGATGCCCTTGCCCCAGGTCGATCGTCTCTTCCACGTTTGCCAGAATGATTCGTAAATCCAGATTGGGAAGTGCCGATCGCAGCGCGACTTCTGCCGCACGGGTGCAGACAAAGGTAATTTGCGGAGCCGTTTCGACATTGAGCAGTGCTTTGAGGGTGGCGCAGCGATTTGAGTTAACGTGCCCTAAAATCACATAGTCAATCTTTTGCAGATAGACGTGGTGCGCCAGTTCTTCAATAAAAATCTCTGTGAACGATTCACCAGGCGGGTCGATTAACGCGATTTTGTCTGCCTGGATCAGGTAAGAATTTGCCGTCGTTCCCTTTTGACGAGCATACTCCACCTCAAACTTGAGCCGATCCCAGGTGCGCGATCGTAAGACCAGCGTCTGCGCTCCGATTTCGGCAACTTGAACGTCACGGGGTTTGATGTCTGTCATAGGGGGAGGATAGAAAGGGACTGGAAAACTAGACGGTCGGCAAAACTAATCAGAGCACTGCTCAGATATCGAAGCGGGAGGGATGCGGGAGCTTTTACCGCGCCATCTTTTCACGACTGCACTTAATTTTGTCAAAACTGAGGCTGCTCTAATTCTCGATGATGATTGGCGTGATGATTCGTGCGAGTTGGCACATCAGTCATTTCTTCTTCGATCGCCGCTGCCACCGCCAGTTCTCTTGTTCGTCGCGCAGAAAGCACCTGTTCCGGATCGATGCCTTCAAACGTAGGAGGCAGCCAGACGCGAATCACCAGCAGCATACCCAGCACCAGTAGAAACGCGCAGGAAGCCGCAATCTGTGTCCAGGGAGTTTCGAGGACGCCTCGCACAATCACTTCTCGCAAAATGGAGACGATCGACACTTCAACCGCGACCCCAATCGACACGCGCTGTTCTTGCAGGTAAATAATCAGTAGCCGGAACAGCTCAACCAGAATGAGGAGAAACAAAATATCGGCAGTGACGGCAGTAAAGTCCAGCGGCGGCAGCAGCGACAGCACCATTTCTCGAAGCTGGATCACCATGAAGCTGAATAAGCCGATACAGAGTGAAATCACAATCAAATCTTGGACGGCTTCCAGGGCGCGGACGATGTAGTGACGCTTAATCCAGTTGTAGCGATCGGTTGTGGAACTCATAGCATTCTGCATCGGTTTTCTGTTCCATCAAGATTTCCTCCCTAGCTTACCTTCAAGTTAACTTATCTATAAATAGCTTAATGTTCAAAAAAGCTGATTAATTGAATTAACGTTTTACTGAAGGGTAATGCAGAACAGTTCCAGGATTGGGAGCCAGAAAGGGAAATAGAGGAGGCGATGCAAAACCTTTAATACTGCTCCGATCGCCCCTCATCTACGTGAATATGATCGTTGCCCCAATCTACTGTGCTTAATAGCTGTGCCTAGTAGTGGTTGCCGACCTTGCGGTGGTGAATTGCAGTCAAGCCATCGACCCTAGATACGCGACCTGCCTGAATCGTGCTGTAGACAATCCAGTGATCGCTGCATTCCATGCGGCTAACCACTTCGCATTCCAAATAGGCTAGCGACTCTGCCAGGATCGGCGAACCGTTGGTGGCAGGATAGGTCTTGACACCGGCAAAGCGATCGGCTCCGGGAGCAAACCGCTTGAGAAAATGCTTCATCAGGGTTTGATAGTTGCCTTCTTCCAGCACGTTCAGCACAAATCGATCGCCTACGTGCATAAAGGATTCGATTGCCCGGTCTTTTGCAACTGCGATCGACACGCCAGGAGGCTTCAGGCTTGCCTGTGCCACCCAGGATGCCAGCATCGCGCTGGAGATGTCGCCCTTTTGTGCCGTGATGATATAGAGTCCGCCGCTGAGCCGCCCCAGTGCTTTATCCAGATCGTTGTCGAGAGCCTTCATTTGCTTGACGGTGCGATCGCGGGTGAGCCACTGTCCCAGGTCGGTTCCGGCTTCGACGCAGAGCTGAAAGGTGCTGTCGTTCGGCGTTTCTTTGATCAAAATCGGCGGAAACGCTTCTCGCACCCCCACTTCTCGAAAGCGATTGCGAAGCGGATAGACCGACTCATCCTCGCCGCCGCCTGTTTCAAACAAGCCCACGACCTGCTTGGAGTTCACGGCTGCCAGGATCGTACCCAGTGCCGCTTCCGTGCTGCCGATCGAGCGACCTGGCTGAGGTGGCATCCCGATCACAATGCCCGATGCTAGACCGATCGTTTCAGTAATGTCGTGCGGCTCAGCCGTGCACAGATCAATCAGCTCGACGCCCACGCCTGTTTTCTGGATGCCCTGACCGATTGCCTGGGCTAGCTCGTCGCTGTAGCCGTAGTCCACTACATAGAAAATGGCAACCATTGTTTCGGCTTTTGCCTGTGCCTGGCTCCATTCGCGGTAGCGGTTCACCAGTTCTGAAATGTGGTGCTTTAGCAGGGGGCCGTGTCCGGTGGCGATCGTCTCGATGGTTGGAAGGTTGCCCATGCGCTTCAGGGCTGCCAGTACCGAGCGGGCATTTGGACCCATGAGGCAGTCGTAGTAAAGCTTATAGTCTGCCTCCAGCAGCTCCAGGTCTTCGTCGTAGCTGTAGTCGTCGCAGTAGTGCATCCCAAACACATCGCAGGTGTAGAGAGTGCTGGTTTTGTGGTCGAAGGTCAGAATGGTGTCGGGCCAGTGGAGGTTAGGTGCAGAAACGAACTCCAGCTCGTGCCCATTGCCCAGATCCAGCCGCTCGCCGCTTTTTACCTGGAGCCGCTCAAAGGGAGAATGTACCAGATCTTCAAGAAATTGAATGGCTACCTTGGAACCGACGATGGTAATGTGAGGCGCAAGCTGGAGCAGGTCTTTGATCAGACCGCTGTGGTCGGGCTCAGTATGGCTGACAACTAAATAGTCAATCTGTTGGGGATCGATCAGCCCGGTCAGGGTATCAAAGTAAAGCTCGCGAAATTTCTCGT
>NZ_JACJOR010000494.1:0-20933 GCF_014695615.1 Leptolyngbya sp. FACHB-711 | reverse complement strand
TTGCGGTTCGGTAGGATAAGTCATATTCAAGATCTCCGAGGGTATAAGAACCCTAGAGATAAGAGCTGAATACTGTTAAACAAGACTGACAAACCAGAACTTATAATCGTTCTAGCCTTTCAGACTGCTGGCTCAGTCCGGGAGGTTAGCTGGCTTTGAGTGGTGCAAACACTCTTAGTCAGCGATCGATCTCTTTGTGAGTGTGAGTCGATCGGACTCCCTCAGTCCATCTCTAGGTAAGTACTGGCTAGCCTGTTGCAATGAAGGTAGCCACTTTTCAACGTATCAGAGTCTTTCGCTGGAAGCAATACTGATGTTTAGCGAAGCTCCTCGTAGATTTCAACGATGAGGTTGTCGATAAGCTCACGTTTGAGTATCTGTACGGATGTTGTACTGTCAGTCTTTACAAGCAGTACATAAAGCTTGTGTGATTTTCCTGATAAATCATCAATAACCGAATGAATTATCCCATTGGGCTAGGCACACTGGAAGCAGGCATGATGGCAACCCCCACATTATGAGCATGACAACCACCAGTCTTCAATCCGCCCTGCAAAGCCTTCCTGATGGTGCTCCAGAAGAAATCGTCAGGAAGTGTTTTGCACCTCAATTTCTAGAAGCTTTAGGCTTTCAAACCCAGGAGGTTTATCCTCAGTACTCTACTGGAAATGGAGATTTGGTCGATGAAGCAGCTAGAAAAACTGTTGGAGACGATATTTTCTTACGTACAAAATCCAATCCTTATCTTCTTATAGAGTGGAAGGGAAGAAATATCAATTTATCTAATAATTCTGCACAATATCAAAGCACAGTTAGACAAATAAAGCGATATCTACTTGCGCCCAATTGTAAAACTGCACAGTGGGGAATTATTGTTAATTCCTACCATATACAGCTATTCCGAAAGCACGGAAAAGTAGTGTATCCTGCAACTCAATGTATTCCATTAAATAACGAAAACATTGATGAAACGGTTGCCTCAATCCGAAAAAAGATTGAAGCCCCCACTAAGGCTTTAACTGTTGCACTCTATAACAACAAGGGTGGAGTCGGCAAGACTACAACCACAGTCAATCTGGCAGCTATCCTAGCTTTTCTAGGAAAGAAAGTATTGGCGATAGACTTTGACCCGAATCAGCAGGATTTAACGAGCGCATTAGGTATTCCGTTAAGTGACGGCATTGTCTATAAGGCTCTTACAGAAAGAGATCCGGAACTCCAAAGCGCGATACATCATTACAAGTTTCCTCTGAGAAGGGGGGAGCTTAGATTTGATGTAATTCCGGCTGATAGGCATTTCGCAAACGCAGGAGATATTATATTTGATCAATTTTCTAGACGCGATATATTGCATAAGAAGCTGGAATTTGCAAGGCAGGAATATGATTACATTCTGATAGACTCTCCACCCAATTGGCGCACTTTCAGCAGACTCGCTGTTTTTGCGGCTGATGTTGTTCTCATTCCTACAAAGCATAACAATCTCTTCTCCTTAGAGAATGCAGCAACCGCAATCAAGAAGTTTATTCCTGAGATACAGGCTGAGAAAGCTGATGGCAGCCCCATTGCATTACCAATTTTCTTTAATGGCGAGAAGATTACGCAACCTCAACTGGCAACAGCTCAGAAGGAAATTCACAGCATTCTTCAAGCTACTAAGAAAGAGGGATTTAATTTAGTCCCTTACTTTTTTCCCAAGTACACTCCCACAACAAAAGACCTTCACATTCTTCAAGTACCCAGCTACGCCATTATCGCGGGTGCTGCATTTTCTCGGACTCCTGCGGTTTATCGCGATCGATCGGCTCATGAGTATTACAAGAATTTAGCTAAGGAGTATTTCTTACAATGAGTAACCTCAACTATGTTGGAACTTTAATGTATTTGTATTTGGATGAAATTGAACCGGGAGAAGGAAGCGATTCTTCAGAATTTCTGATCAAAGCCTCTGCCCATCTCCTCAATCAAAAAGGCGGAAGAAATTGGATTCCTGTAATTGTCAAAGAGACTGGAAAGGATAAATACCAAGTCATCGGTAACTCATTCGTCTATGCCGTTGCAGAAGAGGCTGGCTTAGAGCGAATCTGGTGCATTATCGCTGATGATAGTAGCGAAACGGCTGAAGTCGTCAAAGTTCTTGCGGGTGAAGATATACCAAAAATTAACCTCTCGAAGGCATCTAGAGATGATATCAGGTCAGGGTTGGAATACTTGATTGAACAACCGGGAAGCATTCTTAAAACCGTTAAACTTGCGGTAGCTACAAATCGCATTGATGAGGCTCCTCGCCAGTATTGGAAAACGTTAGACCCGATTATTAACTTAAAGTGTGGCATCACGAAGGGCAAAAAGCTCGACGCTCTAAAGGAGATATTCTATCTAACCCCTCAGCCGATGCCCGATACAATTGCCGATGCTGGCATTCTCAAAACAATGTCAACGGCAGACTTAAAGGCAATGGCGAAGAAACGAGGAATTGCTGGTATCAGCAAAATGAAAAAGGATGATCTTGTTGAGGCGTTGAGTACTCCCTTGAAATAGCCAGATATAAATACTGGAGTTTAGATTGCTTGCCCGATCGCCCCTGCAATCTCCTGAGCAGTTGCGTCTGTTGCTAGGGTTGCCCGATCGAGTATCAGGCAGGATCTCTTAGAAGAGTAATGGCTCTAGCTTTCGTTGCACTTCTTCGACTATATCCTCTGGTACAGCTTCGACAAACTGAACACCCCGTGCTTTCCAATCCAGACACTTAATCTGATCAGTTAAAATTACGCCGTAAGTTTTCAGACCAGTAGGAAGAACGACCTCAAAGGGATATCCCTTCTGCTGCTTTGTGATAGGCATGAATAAAGCAAGAGAGGTTTTCCGGTTGTAGGCAAGGGGGGAAATGACAAAAGCAGGTCTTAACCCTTTTTGCTCATGTCCTTTTGTCGGATCGAAATTCAAGAAAACAACATCTCCTCGATTCGGAATGTAGAAATCTGCTGGCTCTACCAAATTTCGTTCCCCATCACAATTCCGCTATCGACCTCAGCATGAAGATTTTCTGGTGTGATTGCTTCAACCAGCTCATCCAGCGAATACTTCTTAAGGCTCTTAGGTTTGAGAACCAAGCAGCCATCAATGATGCTGATATCGACTTCTGACCCTTCAGAGAGGTTTATTTCTTTTGCTAAACTCTGTGGAATCCGAACAGCAAGACTGTTTCCCCACTTGGCAACAGACGCAGACATAAGACTCCTCTAACTCATCAAAGCAATTTTTGATTGAGCTGTACCTACTTAGTATATACGATGTATACACAATGAACAGTGGCAGCCGAACTTGACTCAATTCTGATAGACAAAATTGGTCGCACTCCCCACCCATTCCTAATCGGACATTCCCCCTCGGCACAGGGTATTCGATCGCAGTATCCTAAAAGTACGGATGCTCTAGGTTTTTGGACAAACCTGAGTAGACCTAAGCGGATATTTGCCCCTATCCTCACCCCCGATCGCCTGTGACGACTACCAAACCCATCCCCCTCGTTAAAGATCCCGATCGCTTGGAAGCCCGCCTTAAAGAAATTCCCCCTGAGCCGGGGGTGTATTTTATGCGCGATGCGGACGATCGCATTATTTACATCGGCAAATCCAAGAAACTGCGGGCGCGGGTGCGTTCTTATTTCCGGGAGCATAGCGGCCACAACGAGCGGATTGCGCTGATGGTGCGGCAGGTGATGGATATTGAGTTTATCGTCACCGACACCGAAGCCGAAGCACTTGCGCTGGAAGCGAATCTAATCAAGCAGCACCAGCCTCACTTCAATGTGCTGCTGAAGGACGACAAGAAGTATCCCTATCTCTGCATTACCTGGTCAGAGGAATATCCCCGGATTTTTATTACGCGCAATCGGCGATCGGGCAAGGCGCAGGATCGCTACTACGGTCCTTATGTAGATGTTTATGCGCTCAGAAGTACGCTGCGATTGGTGAAGCGGATCTTTCCGCTGCGTCAGCGTCCTCAGCCGTTACACAAAGATCGAACCTGTCTCAACTTCGATATTGGTCGCTGTCTGGGCGTTTGTCAGAAGATGGTGGACACGGAAAACTATCGCAAGATGATGCAGCGGGTCGCAATGATCTTCCAGGGACGGACGACTGAACTCGAGGAAATTCTGACGCAGCATATGGAGAAGGCTGCCGAGGCGTTGAACTTTGAGCATGCCGCGCGGCTCCGGGACCAGATTCGCGGACTTGAGGCATTGACTGCTGATCAAAAGGTGGCACTGCCAGACGATACGGTCTCCAGAGATGCGATCGCGTTGATGGCAGACGACCACCATGCCTGCGTGCAGTTGTTCCAGATTCGGGCGGGTCGTTTGGTCGGTCGATTGGGATTTGTAGCAGATGCTCAGTCGGGGACACCGGGCGCGATTTTGCAGCGCGTTTTGGAAGAGCATTTCTCGACGGTTGATCCGGTGGAAATTCCTGCCGAGATTTTGACGCAGCATGAGCTACCGGAACAGGAGATGCTGTCCGAGTTTCTGTCCGATCGCCGGGGTCGCAAAGTCAATATCTATGTGCCGCAGCGACAGACCAAGGCAGACCTGATTGAGATGGTTGAGCGCAATGCCGGATACGAGCTTGCCCGGACTCAGCGATTTGCCGATCGCAATAATCAGGCGATGCTTGATCTAGCAACGATTTTGGATTTGCCCGATCTGCCCCACCGCATCGAAGGCTACGATATTTCCCACATTCAGGGGTCGGATGCGGTCGCCTCCCAAGTGGTCTTTATCGATGGGCTTCCTGGCAAGCAGCACTATCGCCACTACAAAATCAAGAATCCGACGGTGCGATCGGGTCACTCGGATGACTTTGCGAGCATGGCAGAAGTGATTCGGCGACGGTTCCGCAAGTATGCTCAAGACCCGAATATTAAGCGCGTCGGCAACCCCGATTTTCCCGATCTGGTGATGATCGATGGCGGGAAGGGTCAGCTCTCAGCCGTGGTAGAAGTGCTGCGGGACTTGAATTTGCTGGAAGATGTCAAGGTCGTCAGTTTGGCAAAGCAGCGGGAAGAGATTTTCCTGCCCGGTGAGTCGTTGCCGCTGCAAACCGAAGCCGAACAGCCCGGAGTCCAGCTCCTTCGCCGTCTGCGAGATGAGGCACACCGATTTGCTGTCAGCTTCCATCGACAGCAGCGCAGCGATCGAATGCGGCGTTCCCGCTTAGATGAGATTCCCGGACTGGGACACCATCGCCAGAAAGAGCTGCTGGCACATTTTCGATCGATTGATTATTTGCGAGAAGCAAGCCCGAAGCAAATTTCAGAAGTACCGGGGATTGGTCCTAAGCTGGCGCAGCAAATCTACGACTACTTCCATCCTGAACTTCAGTCCGAGGAGGATCTGGAAGACGTGGTGGCATCACCAGGGAGCTGAAAAATTCCATGTTTCAGGCAACTCGGCGGCGGCTGGCACTCTGGTACACGGCAGTAACGGCGGTGCTGCTGCTGCTGTTTGCGATCGGTGTTTATGGGTATGTGCGAAATACCCTGGTTGAGCGGATCGATGACACCCTCAGTCATGTGGTCGAGGTCGTGCAGCGATCGCTCGTGATCGAACCTGTGAATCCTGACGATCTGCTGGCAAATCCGCGCCTCAAAATTAATCTAGAAGCCAGTTTTCGCAGCAATGCAGAGGCGATCGATGATGACCATATCGATCTGGAGTGGTTCAGCCCGACTGGGGAAGCGTTGTGGTCTACGTTTTCTGTGCCGCTCAACGTTCCTGTGCATCCTAGCAGCGGCGAAACGGTGCGCGTCCAGGACGATCAGCTTCTCCGGCAGGTAACGCAGCGCGTCCAGGTGGGGCGACAGGTGTTGGGCTATTTGCGGGTGAGCCATCCCTGGTTTGAGGTGACAAAGCCAACGCGACAGCTCATGGTGGATTTGAGCCTGTGGATGGTCGCAGGACTGATAGCAGTTGCGGGAATTGGCTGGCTGCTTTCAGGGTTGGCAATGGCTCCAGTGAAAGACTCTTATCAGCGACTGCGTCAATTTACGGCGGATGCGTCCCACGAGCTGCGAAACCCGATCGCCGTGATTCAAACGAATGTACAGGTTGCCCTGGCAGACCCCGATCCATCGCTTCAGCAAGATCAGCTTCAGGTGATCGAACGCCTGACGCGCCGCCTGGGACGACTGGTAGACGATCTTCTATTTTTGGCACGGCAGGATAGCAGCCTTGCTCCCTTGAAGTCCGACCCGATCGACCTGGACTACCTGCTGAAAGAAGTGATCGAAGAACAGCAGGCGATCGCCACTGACAAAAACCTTGCCCTCAGCTTTAATCCCCCAACTCACAAAGAAGGCTACCGAATGCAGGGCGATCGAGACCAAATCTCTCGTCTGTTCACCAATTTGATCGGCAATGCGCTTCAATACACTCCTGCGGACGGCAAAGTCGAAGTGACGCTGCAACGACTGAAACCAAACGGCATTCTCCAGGTGCAGGTCAAAGACACGGGCATTGGCATTCCGGCAGAGTCGCTGCCCCACTTATTCGATCGCTTTTATCGCGTTGATCCGGCTCGGAGTTCCAATAGCAGTAAACCCCCTGGAAAGACCACCGGATCAGGACTGGGATTGGCGATCGCCAAAGTTATTGTCGAAAATCATCATGGTCAAATCCAGGTCGAAAGCACGTTACATCAAGGCACGACTTTTACAGTGACGCTGCCGATGCGAACAGAAACACGAATTACGATTCCGGTATAACCCTGCGTTGAAGCGGACATTCGAGAGCTATTGGTAATGATGCAAGGGTTATTGACTTTGGATTGAACAGAAATTGCCATAAGTGCAAGACCTGTATTTCAAGTTGATGCTTAATGCTAACCGACTGTCTCCAAGGAATAACCCAACCGATCGCCTGGCGGTATAACAGCTCAAATCGGCGGCGGCAATAATTCCAAATTTAGCGCGAGTAACTCTTGACCGTCCGCTGCATTTGAATAGTTAGGCTTCATTCTTTCTGATTAATGGCACCAAGTGCAGCATGTAATCTCGTTTTCCAATTGGCACACCGGCCATGCGAAGAATATCGTAAGCCGTGACCATATGGAAGTAAAAGTTTGGAATTAGAAATTCATTTATGTAGGCATTACCAGGCAACTCGATGTAAAGGCTCTGGCCCAAGTCAATGCGCGTCACCTCAGCTAGCTTTGCATCTTCAGCGTTAACACCCAAAAGAAGTTCCTTAGTGTTTGCTATATGCTCGTATGCCTGCGTGAGAGATATGACGTCTGGATCTAGATTATTTGCAGGTTTGCCATCACACCAAAGAGCAAAGTTACGTGGTTGATTACAGGTGAAAGCAATCTGTGTACCGAAGGGAAGCATATCAACCGCAATGCGTTTTTGAAGGAACGACTCGTCATCACAAAAGTGAGTCTGAGCTGACTTCAAGAGATGCTCAAGAGTTGCTAAGCGGCTTTGAAAGAGGTTTCGGATTAAATCTATATTCTGACTTTGCATTTTGTGCTTCCTTAATATTTATTCTATGAATTCTAGCTGTACTTAGAATAGACTGCAGCCTAACGGCAAATGCAGCGGTTGATAGGAACTTGGTAATACCGCCAGCTTGAACCAGCAGTCCGCTACCATGACATGCTAGCTGGCTGCCACCACCCAAGTTCAAAAACAAGCCTCTACCGTACTACCATGACTAATCGCCCTCTTACATTAGCCTTCACCCATTACTTTCATGAATGTGCCTCAGTCTAAATTTTCTGAGAATCGACCGATAACAATTGATGAGCTATACCAATTTGAGACTTTAAATCTACGATTCTGGATTGCGGATGTCTTTCCAGATGGTTGCAGCATCAGAATTTGTAGCCAGCAAAAATTGAAATGCTATGAATGGTTGACATAAAAACCGTCCAGACGGTACAGTTAACTTATAGGCACTTCCACGCTTTTGGCAATCTAGCTCTTGATTGTTCAAGAGTGTAATGCATCTACGTTTCCTGCTACTTTCTTGGTCATTTCTATGGCTACTACCAAAAAATCAAAATCTCGATCAGCTACTCGTGAAATACTTCTGCGAGCTGCCAGTCAAGTTGTAATTGACAAGGGTGTTGAGGCGTTAACGCTAGATGCTGTTGCACAACAAGCTGGAGTCAGTAAGGGAGGGCTACTCTATCATTTCCCTAACAAAGATGCGTTGATGGGAGGTATGGTTGAACAACTGATTCAGGATTTTGAAACGGTGCTGCAAACTGAGTTTGACCAGGATGATGCACCAGGAACACCAGGACAGTGGGTGCGGGCATACATTCGAGCAACGCTACGCTTTAGCAAACAATCGCTAGCATTAATTGCCCGTCTTACTTCGATCGCGGCTGACTCGCCTAATCTATTTGAAGCTGCCAAAGCCTACGAACAGCAGTCGCGACAGCGGATTGAAACTAGTGGGATTGATCCCACAAAAGCAACGATTATTCTGTTGGCGACCGATGGTTTGTGGCTCTCAGAAGTGTTTCAGGTTGGCACTCTAGACGAACCTCGTCTCACTCAGGTTGTGGAAACGTTGCTTGCGATGACACGAATCGACCAATGAGTTAGCTAATTTTTTCAATCTGTTGATTCAACGCTGATGATTCCAGTTCATTCAGTCAATTTGTCCTGCAAATGTTTTGTGATTTACCACCTTAAATTGCATACTCATCATGCCGATTATTCAGTACATGACCAAAGCACTCACAACCTGGTCAGTTGGATTTTTTCCCTATTTTGAGGTTTACGCTGCAGTCGCAGCGGGGATGGCAATGAAACTGGATCCGGTTTCATCGGTGGTTTGGGGAGTATTGGGCAACTTTACGCCCATCCCTCTGCTGTTGTGGGGCTATAGCCGCCTGATGCGTGTTCCTCAATTACGCGCTTGGTTATTGCGGATGGAAAGACGGGGTGGACAAAGAGTAAAACACGCTTTCGATCGCTATGGAGCCTGGTTTCTGATTCTTATGACCCCAATTCTTGGCAGTTGGACGATCGCCGTTGTTAGCCCCATCATCGGTATCCATCCCAGGCGAATACTCCTATTTTCATTCATTGGCATCACTCTCTATGGCGTGGTTACGGCTGTGGCGATCGCTTCTGGTATGAGCTGGTTCATGCACCATTAAGCTCCAACTCCAACATTCAGTTTCTAACTTGTTTGTCACCTATCCGTCAGATCGCGAGAATCTGGCTCGGTTCAATCTGCAAATTGTTTGTTCATGTACAGGAAAATTGATCATGCAAGCCAATCAACCATCGATTACAACACCAATGACTGAACTGTTTGGCAATCCCTTTCCCTGGTATGCCAAAATGCGTCGTGAAGCGCCCGTGTTCTATGACGCAGAGCAGCAAAGCTGGATGGTATTTCGCTACGAAGATGTGAAACGAATATTTGCAGATTGGCAAACGTTTTCATCAAAAATCCCCCATCCACCAGAGCAAACCGATTTAACCCAAAGCCTGAACTACACCGACCCGCCCAAACATCAGTCGCTGCGATCGCTTGTTGGCAAAGTATTTACGGCTCGTCGGGTAGAAGAACTAGCACCGCGTATTACTCAAATTACCCATGAATTGATCGATAAAGTTCAGGGTCAAGAGCGGATAGACTTCATGCATGACTTGGCAATTCCACTGCCAATCATTGCGATCGCTGAAATCTTGGGTATTCCGATTGAAGATCGCGATGACTTTAAACAATGGTCAGATGGCATTGTCGTGTATGATACGAGCGCACTGAAAGCAATGGCTGACTACTTCCGGCATTTGCTAGATCAACGGCGACAGCATCCTGGCAAAGACTTAATCAGTGATTTAATTGCCGCTCACGAAACTGGTGAAGCGCTGACGGCTCAAGAACTGGTGGATTTCTGCATGGTGCTGCTAATAGCTGGCAATGAAACCACAACCAACTTGCTGGGGAATGCCATTCTTTGCTTTTACGAATATCCAGAAGCCTATGAGCGGTTGAAGCAGGAGCCTCAATTGCTGCCATTAGCGATCGAGGAAGTATTGCGCTATCGATCATCAATCCAGGGGATAGAACGGTTTACTAAAGTCGAAACCCAACTGGGAGGACAGACGATTCCGGCAGGACAAATGGTAATCGTTTGGATGGGGTCAGCCAATCGGGATGAGTCTCAGTTTGATCGCCCTGATGAATTTGTCGTCGATCGTGATCCTAATCCACATTTGGCTTTTGGTAATGGCATTCACTTTTGTTTGGGTGCGCCCCTAGCTCGTCTAGAAGGCAAAATCGTGCTGAGTACAATGCTAGAACGCCTGCCCAATCTACGCATGGATCCAAACGCCACGCTGGAATTTATTCCCTCAACGGGGGTGCATGGCGTTAAGTCCTTGCCTGTCCTGCTTTAACCATCAGAGGCTGAGCTATCTGATATATCGTTATCCTTGGTACAGATAGATGCGATCGCTCGGCAACCAATAAATGGGAGCGAGAACTTCTAAATGCTGCAAACGTTGTTAAGCCAGTAATCTGACAAAACACTCTGAGCGATTGTCAAAGAGTTACCAAGGCGATCGCTCATTGGATTACGAGTGCAAAGTTTTTGAACGAAGCCAGCTAACGGTTCTGGTCAGCGGTTGCTGGCACCTTGGCATCCAACTCAAGCGGCTTCGGTTAGTCCGCTGCCCCCGAATTGTTATACTGCGGTAATTTCTAAGTAATGACACGAAGATAATTGAATTAGATCAACGATTTCCCAAGAAAAAGTAGATGTTATCAAGCGTTAGAATCAGCTTTAGAGCAAACTCCTGAGTATATACATCGTCCTGCGCTACCCCGTGTGCAACAGAGTGCCTGCTCTCAGGTGCATAACCTGCCTGAACATCAAAATCTCTAAATACATAATCATTCAGGTAATCTAGAAACTTATCTGGAAAACACAAAGAACCTAGACTACTAAACTTATTTTTTCCTTGATTTGATATGTATTCTTTTAATTCTCTAAAATTTGGTTTTTTGCCGAAGTCTTGATGATAAGCAACTCTAATAATACCTTCCAATTCAGTCGCCAAAGTTTTAACAGCACTAATATAACCATCTTCTGTGTTGGTCAAATAACTGTTAATCCCAGCCTGAATAATTTTTCTATTTCTAGCGAAAAGAGAATTCTGCCACCAGTTTGATATGAGAGTTGATATTCTTTGCTCATTAAATGAATCTATCAACTCTTGTAATATGGAGGGATATTTTCCGCCTTCCTGATAGTAAAGTTGTACTTTTTCCATGCCGTTATTAATGATAGCTACGAAGGGAAACCAGCCATCCTCTACCATTTGCTTAAAATTACTGCTGTTCTCTAGAAACAAATATTCGCTAAGGTAAGCAAGCCTCCTATAACACGCCCCCATTTCATTTAAGGTTGAACGACCATTGAGATTTCCACTCAAATCAAAAAACAGACCAAAATGCCAGTTTTCGCGGAACAGCCAGACAATCCTGTCTCCGTCTTCTGGATTCAAATCAATTACAATATCTTGAAAGAAAACCGCAATTATATCCGCCAAATTGTTCTTAAAAACGGCTCGATATGGCTCAATAGGAGTCTTAGAAATTGCTGTCACACCAAAAGGAAATTTTTGGTAGACATAAGCTTTGTTATTAGGTTTAATAAGTACCAAAAGTGAGTTAAGAAATGAACCAGGATCTGTCCCAAGAATTGGAGACAGAAGTTGCGTTGCAAAGAGAGGAAAGTGTTCATCTAAAGAAGAAGTGAACATTTTCTGAATTACTTTTCCTTCTTTTCCTGGCAAGATTGTTTCAGCAGCAAGTCCAGCTAACTGAAAATCATCGATAATCTTAGGCTCATAAACTTCTTGCACCTGCACAACTTTATCTTCTGCCATAGTGACCTTCGTTTGCTGTATCCCTAAATAAATTCTTGGGAAACTAGAGTCTAACAGATCACCTTCAGGTAACTGCTCACACCAAGAACTCAGCAGTATAACTATTATTTAGGCTGAACTCGTTCGGGCTATCTACCCTGTAGAGGCAATTAGGCTGAGTGAATTCTGTCTAATCGCTCCAATTGGACATTAGCTCGACATAGTTTCCGCATAATCCCCCTGATTTCAGCCATTAGCCCGAATCCTGAGAGCGTTTCTTCGGTCTGTTTTGCCTTTTATTCTGCCTAAGATTCTAAAAACGCAATTAGCCTGAATCAAGGGTATTTCGATCGAATTACAGCCTAGACCAAAGCTATTTCTGATCAATCACGATTACCCCGAAGGGGAACTGCTTCGCATCGCCCCAAACATTAGTATTGCGATCGAAGAAAAACTCTGATAGCTTGAACGAGTGGCTCCTTCCATTGCAACAAGTGAGTCACTAACCCTTCCTAGAGATGGACTGAGGGAGTCGATCGACTCACACTCACAAAGAGTATCGATCGCTGACTAAGAGTGTTTGCACCACTCAAAGCCAGCTAACCTCCCGGACTGGTACGAGCAGTCTGAAAGGCTAGAACGATTATAAGTTCTGGCTTGTCAGTCTTGTTTAACAGTATTCAGCTCTTATCTCTAGGGTTCTTATACCCTCGGAGATCTTGAATATGACTTATCCTACCGAACCGCAATCTGCGATCGGTCAAACCTTGCGCGACCGATGCGATCGAGAAGCAGTCAAAATTGCGCTGATTGGCAAGCCTGCGGGCGTGGATCAGTGCGTGATTGAGCTAGAGCGCAGAGGCTTTTGTGACAGCTACGCCTGGAGTCCGCCGATTCCTGTGCCCGAGAATGCGTCAATGCCAAACAGTGCCTCCTTAGGCGCGATCGTTCAGGTTCGATCGGGCGAAGTGATCCGGCTCTACAAACGCTGGTATCTACCCACCGCTCAACGCATTTTCCTCTAGCATCCCTGTCAGAAATCAAGCTCAAAGTCCCCCATTTTTGGGGGATTTAGGGGGCTATCCAAGCGCAACTTCAAATAGACCACTGGCAGATACACCATCGCTTTTGAAGGGGGATTGTAGGAGATCTCAACTCACCAAACTCCGATCAATTGTCAGGTGTCATAATGCGAAAGAGAGGAGCTTATGACCGACGACACCACCCCCAACCCCAATTCTCCCGACCTCAATTCCCTCCAGGAGGGAACAGCTTTGCAGCGCCAGCTCGAAGAGACGATCGCCAGTTTTAGCAACCTGCAAGCCGATTTGCACTATCGACAGGCGCAGGACGTGTTGCGCGATCTGGTGCAGCGGATGAAGCTGACTGCGAGAGAGCGATCGGAATTAGAAGGGGAGCTGAACAGCTTGGAGACTTTGCGAGATAAGCTCGATCGCCAGGTCGTGCAGATTGCGGTGTTTGGCATGGTGGGACGGGGCAAGTCTTCGCTGCTGAATGCTTTGCTGGGGCAGGAAATTTTTGAGACGGGGGCGATTCATGGCGTAACGCAAACGGTTCAATCGGCAGAATGGCAAACTACACCCTGGCAAGCCGAGCGGCAGGCACTTCCGGGCAGTGATCAGGAATTGTGGAAAGTGTCGCTGCGGGGGACGGGTCAGGTGCAGGTCGAGCTGATCGACACCCCGGGAATTGATGAGGTTAACGGCGAAACCCGCGAACAATTGGCGCGGCAGCTAGCAGAGCAGGCAGATTTGATTTTGTTTGTCGTCGCAGGCGATATGACACGGGTAGAATTTGAGGCGTTGTCGGCACTGCGGCAGGCGAGTAAGCCAATTTTACTAGTGCTGAACAAAATGGATCAGTATCCCCAAGCCGATCGCCTTGCTATCTACGAAAAGATTCGCGATGAGCGGGTGAAAGAACTGCTGTCGCCGGACGAGATTGTGATGGCATCGGCTGCCCCCCTCGTTGCCAGAGCCGTGAAGCGATCGGACGGAAAGCTGGTTCCTCACCTTAGCCGTGGGTTGCCGCAGGTGGATCAGGTCAAGCTAAAGATTCTCGAAATTCTGAATCGGGAAGGCAAATCGCTGGTCGCACTCAACACGATGCTGTTTACTGACAACGTGAACGAGCAAATCGTGCAGCGCAAGCTCGAAATCCGCGATCGGAGTGCAAACGAAGCAATCTGGAATTGTGTCATGGCAAAAGCAATGGCAGTTGCGCTAAATCCGGTGACGATGCTGGATCTGGTCGGCGGGGCAGCGATCGACGTGACCTTAATCGTAATCCTATCGCAGCTTTACGGCATTCCCATGACTCAGCAGGCGGCGATCGGGCTACTGCAAAAAATTGCGCTGAGTATGGGCGGTATTACAGCAAGTGAGCTGTTGCTCACCCTGGGGCTAGGTTCTTTAAAGAGCTTGCTGGGCGCGGCGGCTCCGGCAACCGGGGGGCTTTCGCTTGCACCCTATGTGTCTGTAGCAATCACGCAGGCAGGCGTAGCAGGCGTATCGTCCTATGCGATCGGTCAGGTGGCAAAAACTTATCTGGCAAATGGCGCAACCTGGGGATCAGAAAGTCCAAAAGCCGTGGTTACTGAAATCTTGTCTTCCCTGGATGAAGCCTCAATCTTGAGCCGCATTAAAGCAGAACTCCAAGCCAAACTCGATCGATCGGCTTGATCGGGAGCGCAATAGCCAACGCAATAGCCAAGGTGATGTATCAATAAGGCGATATACGCAAAAAGGCGATACACGGAGAGATACAAGAGATATACAAAGCGAGTGCAGGGCTTCATCCCCAGATTGGGATTTTTACCTCTGCACTCCGTTTTTAGCCGATCGCGAGTCTTGCAATTAGACGATTAAAATGCTCTGGCTTGTCAGGCTAGGGCTTCCTTCAAGCTGGGCAAACACGATTGCTTTACGGCTACCCGTGCCGTCTGCATCAAACGCGAGAACGCCTGTCCTCTGGTTATAAATAAAGCGATCGTCTGCGCCAAGTGCTTTTGTCCCCATGTGGAAGTGCTTTGCGTTCAGCGTTCCTGCCTTTAGGCCACCCTTAAAGCTGCGACCGAGCACAACGATTTGATCGCCTTTTTCAAAGTCTGTAATTCGATCGGGTCGCTCTGCTGGCTTCGCAAAAACAAACATATCCTTACCGCTGCCGCCTGTGATCCTGTCTTTGCCCATCCTGCCCAGCATGATGTCGTCACCATCTCCGCCGACCAGGAAATCATCACCCAATCCACCGAAGATCAGGTCATTGCCCGCGCCGCCCTCAATGTAATCTTTGTCGTTGCCACCCGATAGAAAGTCATGTCCATCTTTACCCAACAATCGATCGGCGTTGTCAAGTCCCCATAGGGCATCATTCTCACTGTCGCCTTCATAGCTGTCGCGATCAGGAGTGCCCTCTTTGGTAATGCGATATACCACTCCGGCGATCGGATTATTGCGCTTGAGGTTGAACGGCAAAGAGGCAATAAAAGTGAAAGGCTGAGGCGGCTGGGAAGTAGGCGATTGGGGAGTAGGCGATTGGGAAGTAGGCGAACCTGGCGAACCCGGCGAAGATGGGGACACCGAGGGCTGCTGTACCGGATCGGATGCTTCTTTGACATCACTGACGCGCAAGTTAAACGTCTGACTCACATCGGGTTTGCCTCCCACCGTCGGGTCATCGACTTCCACTGTGACGCTGTAGCTGGATTTGGTTTCGTAATCAATGGCTGTTCCCGCTTTCAAGTAGAGAACACTGTTTTCGATTTCAAACAGGTTTGCATCTGCCCCAGCAAGAGAAAAAGTTTCCCCGCCCAACCCATCGTCCGTGACCGTGATGTTAGCCATTTTGAGACGAGTGGTGGTGTTGGCATTCTCGGCGATCGTAGAAACGGGGTTGAAGAAGTTAAGGGCAGTGGGAGCTTCGTTGACATCAGTGATCGTAAGCGTCAGAGCGTAGCTGGCAGACGGGGCAGAGCCGATCGCTTCATCTTTCACATTGACGACTACGTCATACAGATCTTCCTGCTCGTAATTAACTACTGTTCCTGCCTTTAGATAAAGGGCGTTGTTGTCAATCTCAAATAAGTCGGCATCTTCCTCAGTGAGGAACAGGGTATTGGTGCCTTTTCCATCATCAATGATGCTAATATCGGCGACTTTGACGCGGGTACTGGTGTCTGTATTCTCGGCGATCGTGGTTGCAATATTCGTTAGCTTTAAGCCAGGAGCTTTGTTAGCACTCGTAACGGTGAGCGTGAAAACCTGAGATGCGTCAGGCGTAGCGCCGAGGGCAGGGTCATCGACATTGACCGTTACACTGTAGTTGCCCTTGGTTTCCTGATTCAGAACCGTGTTGGCTTTGAGATACAGGGTGCTGCCGTCAATCTCAAACGAACTCGCGTCGGTTCCGCTCAGGCTTAAAGTGTTGGTTCCCAAGCCGTCATCGCTGGCATTAATCTCTGCAACCTTGGTGCGAGTGGTGGTATCCGTGCTGTCTGCGATCGAGGTCGTGGTATCGGTGAACGTGACGGCAGTGGGAGCTTCGTTCACATTGGTGACGTTCAGCGTGAAAGTCTGACTGGCATCGGGGGTCGCGCCCAGCGCAGAGTCATCCGCATTCACCGTAACGCTGTAGCTGTTCCTGGCTTCGTAATCGAGAACGGTGTTTGCCTTCAGGTAGAGAACATTGCTCTCAATCTCAAACAAACTGGCATCCGCACCGCTCAAGCTCAAAGTGTTGGTTCCCAAACCGTCATCGGTGATGCCAATATCCGCGACTTTAATGCGGGTGCTGGTGCTGGCGTTCTCGGCGATCGAGGTGGTGGTATTGGTCAGCGTCACGGCAGAGGGAGCCTGGTTGCCTGGATTGACCGTGAGCGTGAAGGTTTCTTGTGTTGCGTCTACGCCTCCGTTCGCTGTCCCCCCGTTATCTTTCAAAGTGACGGTGATATTGGCAACGCCAACGACCGCACCTGCCAGCGTATAGGTGAGCTTGCCCGTTGCAGGATCGATCGCAGGTTTTGTCGCAAACAGTGCATCGTTATCAGTTGTCACCACAAAGGTGAGCGTTTGTCCTGCCTCAATCGCGCTGATGTTGGTTGCCCAGTCGATCGATTGAGCAGGCGCATCTGCATTAATGACAATATCCTGACCTTTTGTGAAGATGGGGGCATCATTCACCCCAGTAATATTGATCGTCTTGATCAGGGGCTCACTGGCAGTGCCATCAGCTTCGGTGAGAACAAAGCTGACCGTGCGTGAAGCAGGCGGATCATTCGCAGTGCTGGTATAGCTAACGCGACGTAGCAGGGCAGTGACGACTTCTGGGGTAGCGCTGCTGCTGAAGTTAATCACTAAATTGCTGCCATCGCCACCGCTGATAGAGCCAAGCAGACTTCCCTGGTAAGACAGGTTAAATCCGTCTAGGGTAAAGTCGGCATCGGCACTAATCAACAATCGATCGCTGCTGGTGATGCTGTTAATGCCAATGGTGAGGCTACCGCCGTTAAAGTCTGCTGAGTCAACATCAGTAACGGTGAGATTAGGATCAATGAGCGCGGCGGCAGACTGTTCTTGATAGGCGAGGGCGGGAGCCGTGGTCGTGGTAATGAACTCGTAGTACTTGAGTGTGCCGTTCGCTTCTCCGACGATCGCGTCAAGTTTGCCATCCTGGTTCAGATCAACAAGGCTGGGACTGCTGTAGCCGCCCACATCAATACTGCTGATAGGATTTTTGCTGCCTGTTTGCTCCGCAAAGGTCAGGGCAATGTCGGTGCTTGTATTCTTGTAGTACTTGAGCGTGCCGTCTTCTCCCCCCACGATCGCGTCCAGCCTGCCATCGCCATCAAGGTCAGCAAAGGTTGGACTACTGAAGCCGCCTACATTGATGCCATTAAAAGGATTACTGCTGCCTGTTTGCTCTGCAAAGGTCAGGGCAATGTCGGTGCTTGTATTCTTGTAGTACCTGAGTGTGCCGTTGATTTCTCCCACGACTGCATCTAGCTTGCCATCACCATCGAGGTCGGCGAAGCTGGGGCTGCTGAAACTGCCTACATTGATACCATTAAAAGGATTACTGCTGCCTGTTTGCTCTGTAAAAGCGGGTTCAGTTGCCGTGCCCGTATTGAGGTAGTACCTGAGTGTGCCGCTGACTTCTCCCACGATCGCATCCAGCTTGCCATCGCCACTGAGGTCAGCAAAGGTTGGACTACTGAAGCTGCCGACGTTAATGCCGCTCACGGGATTTTGGCTGCCTATTTGCTGGGTGTACTGGCTACCAAAGCTGAGAACGGGGGCTTTGTTACCTAAGGCAGGCGTACTGAAGCTGTTCATACTGAGACTATCAACAGGATTTTCGGTACCAGTTTGTCCGTTAGGAGAAGTCATTGTAATTCCTGAGCGTAAAGGCAAGAAAGGTTGGAGAACTTGATCAAATCAGTTGTCAGAAAGCTACAGGTTTGTCTGCAAAGCTATCCTGCCTTGGATGGTTAGACAGGGTATTAAGCAGAGCAAGAGAAGCATCTGCACTTTGAGCAAAACGAAGGAAAACAAAAAATCAGAGCAATCCGCTTCTTTTGAGATTCAACAACAAATTAATCAACCGTGGCTCTACCTGAAATAAAGCGGGTGGACTACTTTTAAAAGAGAATATAATGGCATCAGCACCTCACAAATAAAACCTTGAATTGTTAGTAGTTAGTGCAATTAAATAGCGGATGAATTGGGGGAATGGAGAGAACTTTACCCACCTTTCAGGAAAGCTCCAAGCCCGTACTTGATCTCACAGCAATTTGACGCCAGCCACCTCCAGCAATCGCAGCTAACTAGATTTGATACAAAGAAAAGAGACTTGTACAAATGGTTCAATCAACAAGTCGAACTCTTTGGATTATTCCCTTGATTTAGAGATTTCTTGACAACCGTTGACGGGCTTTACAAGATCCTGAAATTGAGATGAACCCTTTTTCATAAATTAGAAACATACGTAAGTAGTACAGAGTAATTCTATGGATTAGAAATGTAGAAATTACTGGAACTGAAAATTTCACTGACAGGAAAAATAGTATTTTTACGGACAAAAATAAGTAAAAGCCGATCGTTGACGATCCGCCTTAGTACAGAACGGTTCTGTATCAAGGTCTACCAAAAGGAGGTTCTGGCTTATTTTCTCGTCGTGCGACGATAACAACAATCAAATTAGAAAAATTCCTTTTGGATGGCAGTATGGTAGAGAGCACAGAAAAGCCGTTTACGTCCGGGGCGGACAGTGTAGAACTGCCGGAAACGCATGGGGCTCTGATTATTATTGGTGGTGCAGAAGATAAGGACGGTGACTGCAAGATTCTCCGAGAATTTGTCCGTCGTGCTGGGGGATTGCAGGCTCGCATTGCGATTATGACGGTTGCAACGGGTTCTCCTAGAGAAGTGGGCGATCGCTATACAGAAGTCTTCAGACGGCTCGGCGTGGAAGATGTGCGGGCAGTCGATACGAGTCGGCGCGAAGATTCCAGCGATCGCGATGTGCTGTCGGCGGTTGAAAATGCCACCGGAATCTTTTTCACAGGCGGCGACCAGGCTCGCATTCTAGAAATTATCAAAGACACCGAACTCGATGATCTGCTGCACAAACGGCTGGCTGGGGGAGCGGTGGTTGCCGGAACCAGTGCGGGTGCTGCCATGATGCCCGACAAGATGATTGTGGTGGGCGAATCTGAAACCAATCCTCGTCCCGATACGGTTGAAATCGATCGCGGCATGGGCTTTTTGCCCAATGTGGTAATCGATCAGCACTTTGCTCAGCGAGGTCGCCTAGGCCGCCTGTTAACTGCTTTGGCTCTGGAGCCTGCAACGATCGGCTTTGGCATCGATGAAAATACTGCCATTATTGTAGATGGTCATATCGTTGAAGTGGTTGGCGAAAGCTCGGTCACGATCGTTGATGAGTCCGAAGCAACCCTCAACAACGTTAACGAACTGCTGAAGGATGAGCCGCTCGCTCTGGGTGGGATTAAGTTGCACATCCTGCCCGCAGGCTTCCGATTTGATCTGAGAACGCGCTCTTGCGTTTGTTAGAAAGCGAGTTCTGCTGCTAGCTGTAATTCTGTTTGCGCTATTCTAGGACGGGCTGCGATCGCCGCAGCTTGTTTTTTTATGCGTTTTTGAGTGCAATTTCTTGAGTTCAGCATGATCGCTTCTGAAGGGTCTGTCCAGGTTGCAGAGATAACCCATTTTGTTTACCAACCGCCTGCTACGGCGCAGAACGCTTGCCGAATCCTCGTGAAGCCAAACCTGGGATATCCCAAAAAGCCGCCAGTCACAGTAAGTATGGGGGTACTGAGTACAGTGCTGCGCGGATTGCGGCAGGCAAGCCCCAATGCAGAAATTTTGATTGTGGAAGGCGTTTGTTCCCCCGTTTCCCTTGGTGAGATTGCCAGTCGCAATGGACTGTATGACGTGATGGATCAGGGAATGCAGCTCATTGATGCCGATACGCTGCCGATGCAGGAATACCCCAATCAATCTCCTCACCCTGCCCGATTTCCCTCAATGCTGGCTCCCACCCTGCTGCAAGAAGTAAACTGTCGGATTAGTGTGGGTGCGCTGAAGCGAACAGTTCTGAAAGAAGAGCCGCTCATCTCTGCGTCGCTCAAAAATCTGTACGGGCTATTTCCCCGCGATCGCTACAAAGCCCGAAGTCCCCATTCACGCGGACAGTTGCATCGCCCCTCCGTGCCCCTTGTGTTGCAGGACGTTTATTTCACAATCGGTCACTTGTTCGACGGAGCAGTGGTCGATGCAAACGAGAAATTTATCAGCGTTGATTGGCAGCCCGATCGTGGCAGTGCCGTTCCAATCGGCAAGGTAATTTGGGGTAATGATTTATTAGCGGTCGATCGGGAAGCCTGCCGGATTGCAGATGAGTTAACGCCAGACTATGTAGAGGCGATCGAGAGAATGAGGGATGAGATTAGAAGCTAGCCTTGAAGTTCCCCTTCTTAAATAAAAAACTTA
>NZ_JACJOR010000493.1:0-21642 GCF_014695615.1 Leptolyngbya sp. FACHB-711 | reverse complement strand
ACCGGACTTGAACCGAGACTAAACAAAGATTGAACCGAAATTGAATTGAGTAAATATATTATGCGAGTTTTATTACTGTATCCTCTCTTCCCCAAGTCGTTCTGGTCTTTTGATAAAGCTCTGGAACTGATTGGGCGCAAAGTCTCTCTTCCTCCGCTAAGCTTGATTACGGTTGCCGCAATTCTGCCGCAATCCTGGGAGTTTCGGCTGGTCGATCGCAACGTTGGCTATGAAAGTGAAGCCGATTGGTATTGGGCAGACCTGATCATCATTTCCGGCATGATCGTGCAAAAAGACGACATGCTGTATCTGATTGAGAAAGCAAAACGTCGTGGCAAGCAGGTTGCTGTAGGTGGACCCTATGTAACTTCTGTTCCTGAAGCCGCTCAAGAGGCAGGGGCAGACTTTTTGGTGCTGGATGAAGGGGAAATTACCCTGCCGCTCTTTGTTGAAGCACTGGAGCGAGGAGAAACATCGGGTGTGTTTCGTGCCAATGGTGAAAAGCCAGATGTTACCTTTACGCCCGTTCCCCGCTTTGACCTGCTTGATCTCAAGGCCTATAGCGATATGTCGGTTCAGTTCTCGCGCGGATGCCCTTACCAGTGCGAGTTCTGCGACATTATTGTGCTGTATGGGCGGAAGCCGCGAACAAAAACCCCGGCTCAACTGCTGGCAGAGTTGCAGACTTTGTATGACCTAGGCTGGCGGCGATCGATCTTTGTGGTAGACGATAACTTCATTGGCAATAAGCGGAATGTCAAACTGCTGCTGCGAGAGTTAGCTCCCTGGATGGCAGAGCGGGGCTATCCGTTTAGTCTTTCGACCGAAGCTTCGGTTGATCTAGCGCAGGATCAGGAACTCCTGGATCTGATGATTGCTGCGAATTTTACGGCGGTCTTTTTGGGCATTGAAACGCCCGACACCGACAGTTTATCACTGACGCAAAAATTTCAGAATACCCGCAACTCGCTGATCGAGTCGGTGAAAACCATCAACCGAACCGGGTTGCGCGTCATGGCAGGATTCATTATCGGGTTTGATGGCGAAAAATCGGGTGCAGGCGATCGCATTATCGATTTTGTAGAAGCGACTGCAATTCCGCAGGCACTTTTCAGTATGCTGCAAGCGTTACCCAACACTGCACTGTCGCATCGTTTGCAAAAAGAAGGGCGTTTGCTGGACACCGGAAACGAAGCGAATATTCACCAGACGACGTTGATTAATTTTGTTCCCACTCGCCCGGTTGAAGAAATTGCGCGTGAATACATTCGATGCTTCTGGGATTTGTATGAACCCGATCGCTACCTGGCGCGGGTCTATCGTCACTTTATTGACATGACGCCTCAGCATCGCAAGAAAAAGTTTAAGCTGCCTGAACTGGCAGACCTGCGGGCACTGTTTCTCATTTGCTGGCGACAGGGGTTAAAGCGCAATACGCGCTGGCAGTTTTGGCAACAGCTCTTTTCTATCATTCGCCATAACCCAGGCGTGTTTAAGCATTACCTGACCAACTGCGCTCACTTAGAGCATTTCATCGACTATCGTCAGATTGTGCGCGATGAAATTGAAACTCAACTCACACGCTATATGCTGACTGAGTCAAGAAGCACTGAATTAGCTGCAAGTGAATTAGCTGCAAGTGAATTAGCTGCAAGTTGAGCCGATACCTTTACCTTGGGTGAGCGTCCGGCACGATAAGCCTTGGTCGTTCCTGGCGTTTTGGTGAATGCCCTGGCTCGCAGATGAAGCGGCGTGAATAGCGATGTTTCAGGAGGAGTCACCAGGTTCTCTGCCTGTCCTAACAGCAAGAATCCGGTTTGCTCTAAACTCTGATGCAAGCGAGCCAGCACCCGAAGCTGGGTTTCTGGGGTGAGATAAATGAGCAGATTGCGGCAAACCAGTAGATCGATCTGAGGCAGGGGCGGATCTTGAATCAGGTTATGAAGCTGAAAATTGATCGAGCAGTGAAGATCTTGCCGCCAGCAGTAGAGATCCTGACGATGCTCAAAATACTGCGCTTGTAGGGCAGGCGGAATCGCTTCGATCGCATAAGCGGGATAATAACCCTGACGCGCTTGCCGAATGGCATCTGGGTCAACATCTGTGCCGTAGATCTGTACTCGCTGCTGAAATTGCTCGATGCCCAGGGCTTCTGCGAATAGAATCGCCAGTGAATAGGTTTCTTCTCCTGATGCACAGGCCGCACTCCAGATGCGGATCGGTTCGTGGGGTGCTTTGTTCGCAATGATCTGCGGGATAATCTCATTTGCCAGATAATCCCAAACGAAGCGATCGCGAAAAAAGCCGGTGAGGTTAATATAAATGGTGTCTAAGAGCTGGGGCACCTCATCGGGCTGCTGCTCTAGATAATCAAGATAATCTTGATAATTTTCAACCTTGAGGCACTGCATGCGCACCCGTGTACGACGCAGGAGTGTAGAGCGTTTGTAGCCTCGGAGGTCAACGCAATGAACCTGGCTGAGATAAATCAGCAAGTCTTCTAACTCAGTTGCTGCTAATGTTGGAACCATAGGCATGTAGGAGAATCAAGTATCGGAGAAAACGCCAACGTCATCTCTTTCGGGAGAGTAAAAGGGTTCAAGCATCAACAAGATTGACAACGCAATTAGTTTCAGATCTTGACTGAGGTAGATTTTACCCCCCCCGAAGAATAGTCCCTCTGCAAGCAAATTTCAGTACGGTATCGGACAAAGGAAAGGGTCAGGTGAAGGTCGGATGCGCTTTCTTCAGTGCATTTTGCCTTAACTCCTTCCGCTTCGGATGATAATCTCTAACCGGAGTGCGGGGTCTGCTTTCTGACCACAAGATAAGACATAATATAGAAGATACAGAAGATATAAAAGATACAGAAGAAATAAAAGATATAAAAGATACAGAAGATATAAAAGATACAGAAGATATAGAAGATGGAGTACAAAACGTGATGAGGACTAAAAATCGCTTGCTGAATGCGATGCCTCAGGCACTATTTAACAAGCTTTCTCCTTTTTTGAGAGAGGTCACGCTACAATCGGGCGATCGCCTCCACGAACCGGGTTATGAGATTCGCCATCTGTACTTCCCACTCAATTGTGCGCTGTCAATTACGATCGTTATGTGGGATGGTACAACCGCTGAAACTGGCATGGTTGGCAATCGAGAAGTGTTAGGCATCAATAGCCTGATGGGAGGTCAAGAAACCACGCAAACGACCTATAATGTGCAAATTCCAGGCAAAGCTTTAAGAATCGATTCTGAGATCTTGCGTAATGAGTTTGATCAGAACAAAGACCTGCGCGATGTGATACTGCGCTATACCCAAGCCTTTATTGCCCAGATCTCACAGACAAGTGCCTGCAATAGTTTGCACCAGATAGACCAGCGGTTGGCGCGTTGGCTTCTGGAAGTGCATGACCGGGTGGAGGGAGATGACCTCGCCCTGACGCAAGAATTTATTGCAAATATGCTGGGGATCCGTCGGGCTGGGGTAACGCAAAGGGCTCAAATTATGCAAGAGAAAGGTTTCATTCGCTACAACCGGGGGCACATCCACATTCAGGATCGAACAAGGTTAGAGACATACTCCTGTGAATGCTTTCAGACCTTAAGAGAAGAATACGATCGCCTTCTACCAGTGAATTCAGGTATGGTACCGTAGCATTGATTACTGGAGCATGTGTTAATAGAGTATTGATTACTGGAGCATGTGTTGCTGAAGTAAGGTCGCGAAACTGTGAGTCAGAAGCAATCCATTTTGCCAACTATTTTGCTGGTTGAGCCAGATGACAGCGTTAGACCTATTCTCGTCGAGAACCTTCGTAATTGGGGTTACAATGTCATCGTGACGCTCGATGTAGCAGACGCAATTCAATGGATCAGGGGGAAAGGCAAACTTTTTGACCTGCTTCTGATGAATCAATTTGGGCGATCGATCGAGGAGTTTATCGACATCGGGCGTAACATTCGCCAAGAGGCAGACGTTTCTAGCACCACCCCCATTGTGATCATGGCAGAGCAGTATGGCGTTGAGCTAGAAGGGCAAAACGTGCAGATGGGTGAAAGCGAGTATGTGACTTATCTGGAAGATGGGCAGCAGCTCCGGCAGCTTCTATACCAGCTTTGCCCGGTTTGCCACAGCTAATTGGGCACAACTAATTTGGTACAACTAATACACTGCCAGGGGTAACGATATCTGAGCTATTTTGTTTGATCGTACGAAACCGTACCGACTCCGCCCTTGTTAAGAATTATTCTAAGTCTAGGGTGTAAACCTTATCGCCTTATTGTGGAATCCTGGGGAATGTGCGTCTTGTCTACATCCGTTGTACTAAACCCTTTTGCTGTGAAAATATTCCCTGCTATGTGGAGTCTAACCGGGTTACGGAGTGGTCTGCGAGTGCTCGTGGTCGATAGTAATGCGGACTCCAGAGACCTATTAATAATCTTATTTGAAGAATACGGGGTTGAAGCGATCGCGGCAGATTGCGTTAGTGAAGCGCTCAAGATCATGCAGCACAATCCCCCCGATCTTGTGATTAGCGAGCTTGCTTTGCCCCGTGAAGATGGCTACTCTCTGATACGCCACATTAAAGCCCTTGAACTTGCTCACAACCTGCACATTCCGACAATCGCCCTGACTGGATGCACCACTGCAAACAATCGGATACAATCTCTTGCTGCTGGCTTTTGCAAGCACTTATCGAAACCCGTAAACCTTGATGAGTTAATTGCAGCTGTCGCTTGCGTAACAAACTTCGGTCAGGCAGTAACTGCTTATCAATAACCCAATTTCTCTCAATATTGAGATATGTTCTTTATAGAGCCTCTCAGTGCTCTTTTTAAAGCTTCCAAGACTTCTAATGACCGCTGAAAATCAAATACTGGCGATTCTCTCCCCTGCTGTATTCGATCGACTTGCCCCTCATCTGGATCACGTCACCCTGGAGCAAGGCAAGTTTATTTATACCCCTGGAGAACGGTTAACCCACCTTTATTTCCCGATCGACTGTCTGCTTTCGGTCACGATTACGATGCAAAATGGTGCAACCGCAGAAGTCGGAATGGTGGGCAGTCGAGAAGTGCTGGGCATTCATGCGCTATTGGGAAACGACGTAGGAACCCAGACCGAGGTTGTGGTACAAGTTCCAGGCAGTGCGATCAAGATCGACGTTCAGATTGTGCGAGAGGAATTCGATCGCAATGGTGAACTGCACGACCTGATTCTGCGCTGTTTGCAGGCATTTCTGGCGCAGGTTTCCCAAACGGCAGCTTGCAACGCACTTCATACGCTAGAACAACGCCTTCCCCGCTGGCTACTCGAAACGCAGGAGCGAATTCACTCTGATCATCTGCTGCTCACGCAGGAATTTATCGCAACGATGCTGGGCGTACGTCGGGCAGGCGTTACGCAGATGGCTCAAAAGCTTCAGGAACGCAAACTGATTCAATATCGTCGCGGCAATGTGCAGATCCTTGACCAGGCTGGGCTGGAAGCTTCTGCCTGTGAATGCTTTAGAAGAATCAAAACAGAATACGATCGCTTGTTAGGGCAACAATAACAAAGCAGTACAAAACAAAGCAGTACAACGAAACAATAGATTCAGGCTATTAGAAACTCAATCGATAGACATTATAGGCTGTAGCCTATATTAGGCAGTCGTTCTAACGCATTCTATAGCGCAACCCGTAACGCAACAATTCCTCAACTCTCTGAAAACCATGCGCTACACACTAACGCATCCTAAAAAAACTTCTCACCTTAAAGATCTTTAGGTCGCTAGACTCACACAAGCCAATCGTAACGATCGCTACACTGAATTAATAAGCTTAGAATCAACAAGCTTAGAATCAACAGGTTTAGAATTAGCAAGCTTAGAATTAGCAAGCTTAAGAAGTTTACCAATTCCTGCTGATCAGTTGATAGATTTTGATCTTTAACTCTTGAGATGAGTTCTATGGAGAGCCTCTCATCCATTTTGGAGCCTCTCGTAAATGATTCCTGAAAATCGGATACTGGCTGCCCTCTCCCCTGCTGTATTCGATCGACTTGCCCCTCATCTGAATCACGTCACCCTGGAACGGGGCGAGGTTATTTATACATCTGGAGAACGGTTAACTCACCTTTATTTCCCGATCGACTGTCTGTTTTCGGTCACGATTACGATGCAAAACGGTGCAACCGCAGAGGTTGGAATGGTGGGCAGTCGAGAAGTGCTGGGCATTCATGCGCTGTTGGGAAACGACATAGGAACCCAGACCGAGGTTATGGCACAAATTTCAGGCAGTGCGATGAAGATCGACGTTCAGACTGTGCGAGAGGAATTCGATCGCAATGGTGAACTGCACGACGTGATTCTGCGCTGTTTGCAGGCATTTCTGGCGCAGGTTTCTCAAACGGCGGCTTGCAATGCCCTCCACCCGCTAGAGCAACGGTTGTCTCGTTGGCTGCTGGAAGCCCAAGAACGGCTCTATGTCGATAATTTGCCGCTCACGCAGGAATTTCTCTCCACCATGCTGGGCGTACGCCGGGCAGGAGTGACGCAAACCGCACAAAAACTTCAGGAGCGCAAACTGATTCAATATCGCCGGGGAAGTGTTCAAATTATTAACCAGGCTGGGCTAGAAGCTTCCGGCTGTGAATGTTTTAGAAGAACCAAAACAGAATACGATCGCTTACTGGGACACCAGTAGCGGGAGAGTGCTTCAGTTTTGCCCGGTTCATTGACACTGCTGTTGCTGAATTAGATCTGCGATCGCTCGAATTAATGTCTCTGGCTCGACCGGTTTAGTCAGGTGTTGCTGAAACCCGGCTGAGAGTGCTTGCTGAGAATTAATGTCTCCGGCATAAGCCGTGAGCGCGATCGCTGGAGTTTGTCCCCCTTGCGCCGGGGAAAGCGATCGCACTTGCCGCATCAGCATGTAGCCATCCATATCGGGCATCCCAATATCGCTCAGCAGCACATCTGGATGCGACTCGGGCAACAGGGCTAACGCTTCGGTGGCGGAAGTTGCATGAATCACTTTGGCTCCAGCTTGCTCCAGCACAAAAGCCGCAAACTCTAGCGCATCTGGCTCGTTATCGACCACTAAAATTTGAGTGCCCTGTAGATTAAAAGCATCCTCGGAGGGTGGGTTGTCTGGAATCGCGGCGGGTTCAGCAAGCATCAGCGGTAGCGTGACTGTAAACGTTGCGCCCTGCCCCTCTCCTGGGCTTTCTGCCCACACCGTTCCCCCATGCGCCTGCACCAACTGACGCACGATCGCCAACCCCAGCCCCAGTCCGCCAAATCGACGAGTCGTTGCGCCATCGGCTTGCCGGAAGTAGTCAAACACATAGGGCAAAAAGTTCGGGTGAATGCCGATGCCCGTATCGCGGACAATAATCTGAGCCTGGTGATTCGCCTGTTCTAACCAGACTTCGATCCGTCCTGCTTCTGGTGTAAATTTGACCGCATTTGAGAGCAGATTCCAAACGACTTGCTGTAATCGGGTCGCATCTGCCATCACGACTGGAACTTGCGGATCGAGCCTTGTCTCTATTTCGATCGCCTTCGCCTGGGCTGCAACCTGTACCGTTTCAATTGCAGCGCGAATGATTGCTGCCAAATCCGTCTGTCCTACGTTAAGGCTCAGCTTGCCGCGAAGAATGCGCGACATATCCAGCAGATCTTCAACGAGCTGGGCTTGCAGTTTGGCATTGCGCTCGATCGTCTCCCAGGCTTTTGCAGTTTTTGCGGGGTTTAAGTTCCCTTTCCGCATAAGCTGTATCCAGCCCAGAATTGGGTTGAGGGGCGATCGTAGCTCGTGCGAAAGCACTGCTAAAAACTCGTCCTTCATCTGGTTGGCTTCCTGCGCCTGCTGATACAACCGGGCGTTATCGAGTGCCAACGCTGCCCGATGTCCCAATTCTTCTACCAGTGCTAGATCGATCTGCGTGTAGTGGCGATTCGAGCTTGCGGTTGAACAAACGGTTAACGCGCCCAGCTTTCGACCATGCGCGATCAGGGGAACCGTAATCAGCGATCGCAGCTCACACTCGCGCATAAATTGCAGATGGTCAGGATCGATCGCGGCTGTTTCCATCCATGCATCAGTCACATGAGAAACCAGATTTGCCTTACCCGTGACCAGAACCTTTATGATTGGGTGGTTCTCCCGCTCCTGGGGAGGAGTATATCGCTGGAGCTGCTCAAACCAATCTCGCTTTCCCGGATCGCGGTGATGCCATGCCACTCGTTCAATCTGCTGACGGGTGCTGAGGATATCAAAGAAGCAAAAATCAGCCAAAAACGGAACTGCGAGCCGCGCAATGTTAAACAGCGTGGTTTTGTAATCGAGTGTCCCGGCTAATACCGCACTTGCCTGAGACAAAAACCGCTCCCGCTCCTGTGCCTGGTGCGTTTGGGTGATATCTTGCAGGATCTTGACCAATCCCTGAACCTTGCCCGCTTCATCACGCAGTTGCATCATCAAGCCACTGGCAAAGAAACGGCTCCCATCTTTGCGAAGATGCCAGCGTTCATCCTCTGCTCGTCCCTCATTAAGCGCCGTCTGAAGTTCCTGGTCGGCTTGTCCAGTCTCTCGATCTTCGGGCGTAAAGATGATGTAATTCGGTTGACCGATAATTTCAGACTCTTCGTAACCCAATATCCGTTCGGCTCCGGGATTCCAGCTCGTGACGATGCCATTAAGGTCGAGCGTAAAGATGGCATAGTCTTTCACGCTTTCAACAATCAAACGAAAGCGAGATTCGCTCTCCCGCAAGGCGGCTTCTGTTTGCTGGTGGATGACTTTGTCTTGTTTGCGCCCCGTAATATCTCGAAAATAAATACTGAAGCCTACCTTACAGGGATAAGCATGAACCTCCAGCCACATCCTGGAGGCATTATCGAACGTCTCAAAGTGGGTTGCCCCCGACTCTGCGGTAATTCGATCATAGGTTTGTTCAAGAACGGCCGCGATTACCCGATCGCAAGAATTACCTGGCACTGTGCAGGGATCTGTGAAGGTCTGCATTTCCTGGCGCGACTTTCCAAGCAGTTCTTCGGGTTGCAAATTGGCTAGCCGAGCGGCTTCCTGGTTGGCATAGGTGATTCGCCAGTCCTGATCCACACATACAAAGGCATCAGTAATGCTTTCTAGAATCTCAATCGCTCGCTGTGCCGATTCATCCAAGGCTTGACGGGTGGCTTCGGCTTCTCGACGGGCAGCTTGCTCATGCTGCAAAGCAACCTCTGCTGTTTGACGCAGATGCAGATTCTGCAAAGCAGCAGCGGTAAAGTCGGCGAGGCTGGTCATGACACGCACATCTTCGCGATCAAACTGCCGGGTTTCGTCATGCGACACAATCCAGATCGCGCCAAATGGCTGATTTGCGCCTATTAACGGAATTACCAAACCCTCAACGATCGTCGGTTTCGCTTTCTGAATATACGTGAAATACCGCTCAGGATAGGAATACAGTTGCGGCGATCGGTTGTCCAAACAGACTCCGCAGGGACTAAAGTGCCTGGGTGCTGTGCTCCCCTCATAGTCTGCTAATGTTCCAACCACGGCAACCCAGCGAAAGACTTCCTCCCCATCGGGCGTCACTTCCAGTAAGCTGACTCCGGCGGCTTCTGCCTGGCACAGATCTTTCGCCACCGTCACCAGTGTCTTGAGCAGGGTTTGGGATTGTTCTGCAAACTGCCGCGCCAATGTATGTAGGGCTTGAGTCTCCGCTTGTAGGTTTGGGGTTCGGGGCGACCTTTGTGCTAACGCTGCTGTAATCAAAATATCGTTCAAACCCACAGAGCATGACGTTTCAGACATCCGATTTCCCCTCTGGAAAATACTCCTCCAACAAGGCTTTCCCCGCTTCGCCGATCGTTTTCAACAAATCTTCGATCAGCTTCAGTGCCATTGGTGAAGGCAGTGAATGCCCCTTCTCCCAGCGATTCACCGTCTTAAAAGAAACGCCTAATTTTGCAGCAAATTTTTCCTGAGACAGGTTGAGATGCTGTCGCAGATGGCGAACTAAGTCTGCGATGGGTAGAGATGCGGTAGGCATTGCTGCGATTGTCACTTGCTCCACAAGGTCACTTATTACACCATAGGACACAAGGGATAACCTGTTCTACACTCCTAAGGAAGAGGAGGTAGAAGGAAGAGGAGGTATTGTTCTTAATCTTTTTTTAATCTGTTGTTACAGTCTGAATGACTAGTCCCTAGAAACTTACACAGGTTTAGAACACTACCCTATTGAGAATCGGGATTTGAGTACTCAGTTTTGACACTTTCGCAAAAAAGCTCTCCTGAAGATGCACTAGGAAAATTCACGATGCGGTAGGCACGCTAAACTAGCAAGAGGATCAGCAAATATACTGTGTTCGCCGTCTCTGCAAGTACTTGCTCGTCAGAAAGAGGAAATCTCAGCTTGCCAATTCCTCACGCTTGCTTTTGAAGTTAAATCTTATCTATGCGGACCAGTCAGCAAATTGCGACAGAAATCGGTAGTGCATTAAATAATGGTGGGGTAAGTCACAAGATCATGCCAAGTCCAAGGTCGTTGCGTTAATCCTGCTCGCTGGGCAGCAGTAGTCTTTAACCGGCTATGCTGCCAAATCCAGTTGAAATAACTCACCATTAACCGCGTCGTCACCTTCGTTTGTTCCCATCGCTTGCCAAACTTGTTCTGTCTGCGATGCCATCTGTTTAAGTGACGGCAATTTCTGCGATTCTTTGAGCAGGATCATCGGAACATCAAGCGAATTGTGAAACTGATGATGGGGTTTAAGTCGTTCAACAGCGCGAGAAGAACGTTGAGCGGGATTGAAGCGATGAATATGATCCGCAAAGGACAAGTCAATGGCATCAATCGAGGGGGTATTGTATCTCAGGTCAGATTTATCGAAGCACTCTCTGGAGTAACTGCTTAAGACGATGACCTTGATAGATATCGTTTGTCTTTAAAGAGTTTTTGTGACACAACCCCCTTAACGATCGTCCTTGCTCCTAATCTTTTGGCAGCAACGAAAAGTTACTATATATCTGATTATTTGTAGCGATCAACACAATTTTGCAGGACATCCTCGAGCATATATTATATTGAATCTTCTAATAATTACTCAAGCTAATCTAACCTCTTTAAAGCCAATCTCAAGTGATTACTATCGCCTCTAGGGTTCCGGCTGGGCAGAATTGCAAGCAGCGCTGGTCCGAGAGAGGCAGGCTGGCATAGTTGTATCTCCGTACAACGGAGCTAGCTACACGGCGGGATAAAAGCCCGGGAGAAGCCAGACATCTTGCTTAAGGTGCAGCTCTCTTGGGCTTTGTTGTTTGATCAGGTTATTGCACTTAGCGTTCATTTCTCTTTATCGAGGTATTGCTCATGAATTCATCCCTACAAACAAACGCAGTTGAATCAATTAACTTCATTCTGGATTGTCCTGCACTAGGTGATCTCAATGTTCATTGGATTCATGGCTCCATCTCAGCGAAGCATAATACTGATCCCGATATCCAGGTTCATGCTTACAACGAACACACCTATATTTTGCGGCAAAACATGGCAGTGCACTATGAAGCGCCGTTCATATTTTTGTTGTTTGGCAACAATCACGCTATCTTGCTAGATACTGGAGCAACCCGATCGCCAGAGTTCTTTCCCCTGCGGCAAACGGTGGATGACTTGATTGACCGGTGGTTAACCAAATATCCGCGCGACAACTATACTCTGGTGGTGGCACATACCCACTTGCATCGCGATCACTTTGAGGGTGATTTTCAGTTCTTCGATCGCCCCAATACAATAATCGTGGGTCATAGTTTGGCTGAAACAATCGCGTTTTATGGGTTTCAGGACTGGCCCAATAAAGTGGTACCGTTTGACTTAGGGGGACGGGTGCTGCAAGTGATGGGAACCCCTGGTCATGAAGATGCAGAAGTCTCGATCTATGACCCCTATACACAACTCTTTTTTACGGGTGATCTGCTCTATCCGGGGCGGCTCTACATTCGTGACTGGGACGCCTTTTGCAACAGCATCGATCGCATGATTGCCTTCACCGATACCCACCCTATCACCCACTTGCTGGGATGTCATGTGGAAATGTCAATTTATCCACGATTGGATTACTTAATCCGTACCAACTACCAACCTCATGAACGTCCCCTGCAAATGACCGTAGCGCAGCTGCATTCTGTGAAAGAGGCAATCGCCCAAATTAACGGAGCTCCCGGTATTTACGCTTTCGATGACTACATTATCTATAACAGTATTCCCGATCGCTACTTCAGCTACGAAAACATGGACCCTAATGCTGCCCCCGGTGATTTGCGTCCGGCTTAATAGCATTGAGCGCTTCATGTCCTAACCATTCACTCATTGGAATCACTCATTCGAACCGCTCCCCTTAGTTTCCTACTCTTCGAGGAACTGCAAGCGTCTAAATAAAAGGGGAACCAAGACACTATTCACTATTGAAGGAATTTCCTCTATGTCTCAGCCTCGCCGTCTGATTCTGCCTCGTCGTAACGTGATTCGTGGGTTGCTTTCCGTTGGAGCTTTTAGTATCACTTCCCAAATTTGGACGGGGTGTACTTCTTCCTCTTCTTCCACGAGTGATTTCCCCAGTCCATCCTCTTTTACTGCTGGTAGTACTGAACCAATGACGATCGGGTTTATCTATGTGGGTCCGAAAGACGACTATGGCTACAACCAGGCCCATGCGACAGCAGCAGCGCGAATGGCGAGTGATTTTCCCTGGATCAAGTTGGTAGAGGAGGCAAGCGTGCCTGAATCCACTGCTGTGCAAGAAACCATGCGCAACATGATTGAGCAAGATGGAGCCAAAGTAATTTTCCCTACTTCCTGGGGATATTTTGAGCCCCACAGTCTGAAACTGGCTCAAGAATATCCAAAGGTGCAGTTTTTCCATCCCAACCACCCCTTAGAGCCATCTCATCCCCAAAATGTCGGTTCCTACTTCAGTTCCCTGATGGAACCCGCCTATCTTACAGGGATTGTAGCAGCCTCCATGTCTAAAACGGGCAAGCTAGGATTTGTCATTCCCAAACCAATTCCAGTGGTGCTGAAAGAGGTGAATAGTTTCACGTTGGGGGCAAAAAGCGTCAATCCGAACATTGTGGTACAAGCCATTTTTACTGGAGATTGGTCACTGCCGCTTAAGGAAGCCGAGGCAACTAACAGTCTGGTAGACCAGCAGGTAGATGTAGTGATTACGCGAGTAGACAGCCCCAAAACGGTAATCACAACTGCTGAACAACGAGGAATTTATAGCTGCGGATATCACGTTAATGAAAAGGACATTGCGCCAAAGGGATTTTTAACGGGTGTGGAATGGAACTGGGAGCAAATTTACAAGAACTATGCCGAAATGTTTCAAAACGGTAAAACCTTGATGAATGGCGGCGTAGCGCAAGTAGTCACCGGCGGATTGAAGGAATCCTTCTCCAAAATTTCCGACTACGGGACAGCAGTGAGACCAGAAGCAAAGGCAGCCGTAGACAAGGCAAAGCAGCAGATTCTGTCTGGGCAATTGACGATTTTCAAAGGCGAGCTAAAGGATAACAAGGGCAATGTGGTAATCGCCGCCGGGGAATCTTACCAACAGGGTGACCCACGGCTCAACGCGATCGATTGGTTTGTAGAAGGGATAGAAGGAGACGTTAAATCGTAGAAGGTTAAGGTATCAGCACGATAATAGCCACACTGGATCATTTGTACCGTATCGCACTGGCAATAATTTAGCAGGGGGAAGGGGGCTAATTCTCGCAGAGCGTGTGCCCAATCGGTAATCGATAGGAATGTGGATTAAATAAGGTGTAATTGGGCATTGCTTAGCATTGGATACTGTCAGTGAATTATTTTTTCGTGGCTAAACCGCCCATTCCGTCGTTGTTCAACTTACAAAACCCAGTGAGTTTCAGCCAGCGAACGACGAAGATTCAGGTCCTTCAGTGCGTTAAGCAATGTTTTGCCAACAGTGTCAGCCTTGGAAGAAAGAACAACTCTAAGACTGGAATCTTTACGCAGCAAAGGATAATCATTTGCATCCTGACTACCTTTCTCTCATTCCATTCGCAAACTCGTTCATGAGTTCATCAACTTCCGCAGGAAAATTAGCGTCTAACCCTTCTTAGGCTGATTCAGTTCATCCGCATTTTTGTCGCTCTCCTGCATAATCTTATTGATGCGATCGGACGTCATTTCATCATCCACGGCATCAATTTGCTGCTGTAAGGTTTGCAATTCACGATCGATCTGCTGTGCCTGCTGCCGAGCTTTATCTGGCTGATTATCGGGCTGATTATCTGGCTGATTCAGGGTTGGCTCACTTTTTGGGTTACTCTCTGGGCTACTCTCTGGCTCGCTCATATTATTAATCCTGTGTTTGTCCTACTTTGTGGTTCATTCTTCGATTTTTATCAGCTTCGCGCTTCGTCATCTTTCTGCCCTCTATCTCCTGCCTGAAAAAAATCCGGTGAAGGATTGATACTGAATCAGATTCCTCACCGGGTCCATATTCTCGTGCAAAAGCGTTAGGGTTTAGCGAACCAGCGGCACAGCTTCCCGTTCTTGAGCGGTGTCAGCCGATTGTGTCTTGCGCTGCATTCGCTTGAGCTGGGTAACTGTCAATGCCGTCACTAATGTACCGATCGCAATCGCCACCACATACAAGCCGCCATTGCTGATCGCATTTGGAATTGCCAGAACAAAGATGCCGCCATGAGGCGCACGCAGCGTACAGCCAAACAGCATCGACAGCGCACCTGCTATGGCTGACCCAGCAACGCAAGCAGGCAAAACGCGAACCGGATCTTTTGCTGCAAACGGAATCGCCCCTTCAGTAATAAAGGAAATGCCCAGCACCGAAGCCACTCTGCCCGCCTGACGCTCATCGTCGGAGAACTGCCGTTTAGAGATCAGCGTCGCTAAAGCTAAGCCCAGCGGCGGCGTCATTCCGGCTGCCATCACTGCTGCCATCGGCGCGAACACATTGCTTGCCAGCAAACCAACCGCAAACGTATAAGCCGCTTTGTTAACGGGTCCGCCCATGTCTACTGCCATCATGCCGCCCAGGATCAAGCCCAGAATCACAGCGTTGGTTTGTCCCATGTTTTGCAGGAACGCTGTCATGCCATCCAGAATTGCTTTGACCGGACCACCAAACACATAAATCAGCAGCAAGCCGACCACCAGCGTCGAGAGCAGGGGAATCACTAGCACAGGCTTTAAGCCTTCCAGATTTTGCGGCAGGTTAATTTTATCTCGCACGAACTTGGCAATATAGCCCGCCAGATAGCCCGACACGATTCCGCCTAAGAAGCCCATGCCCAGATTTGAGGCAAGCAAACCGCCCACTAAACCGGGAGCCAAGCCCGGACGATCGGCGATCGAAAAAGCAATGAAGCCCGACAAAACCGGAACAATCAGCGCGAAGGCAGACTTACCGCCAATTTGTAGCAGTGCATCTCCGAGCGTTCCTGGCTCCGGCGTTAAGCCAAACACAAACGACAGCGCGATGATCAAACCGCCTGCGACAATCACGGGCAGCATATAAGATACCCCGGTCAGCAGGTGCTTATACGGACCCGATCGCTGCGCTGACTGATTTGCCTTTGCCTGCCGCACCGATGCCAGATAGTTTGCTTCACCGTCTTCTGCCGGGTCGGGATTGGGCAGTGCCAGGGCAGATTGAATCACGCCTTTCCCATCTTTCAGGGCATGATTGGTCGAGGTTTGGTAAAGTCGTTTGCCGCCAAAGCGTGAAGTGTCAACATAAGTATCTGCCGCGATCACGACTGCATCGGCGCGATCGATCTCTTCACCAGTGAGCTGATTTTTTGCGCCAACCGATCCCTGAGTTTCAACCTTAATGTCATAGCCCAGATCTTCCGCACCTTTTCGCAGAGCTTCTGCCGCCATAAAGGTGTGGGCAATGCCCGTGGGACAGGAGGTGATGCCTACCAAATATTTCGATGTTCCGCTATCGGCGGGTGCGCCAGTTGAGGATGCACTGGTTGACGCTTCGCTGGTCGGGGCACGAGATGGAGCCGACTGTTCCTGTGCCTGCATAACTGCCAGTTCTACCACCCGGCGCGTATCGCGGATTGCCGTGCTGGTCGAGACTAAATAGAGCGGTTTGCCCTGAAAGCGATCGAGATTAACGTGAATATCTGCTGCGAGGATCACTAAATTCGCCGCTGCAATATCCGCATCTGATAGCGCGTTTCTAACGCCGTCTGCTCCTTGGGTTTCAACTTTAATGTCATAACCCAGCATCTCAGCCGTCTTCCGCAGTGCTTCTGCTGCCATCACCGTATGGGCAATTCCGGTTGGGCAGGCAGTCACCGCCACAATTCTTTTAGGTGTTACCATTTTGTTTCCTTCTCATTCACAAAAATCTTGCTTGCATTCCTGATTGCATTAACGACTGATTTAAGGCTCTAAATCGCAGATTTAATTCAAAACCTCAACGCTCACCTGATTCACAAACGACTCAATTACCTCCTTTGGGGAAAGACGCGGACCGACCTGACTTAACGCACCGATCGAAAAAGCGGTCGCTAACCGGGCACAGTCGGATAAACTCAATCGACGCAGTTTCGCGGTCACAAATCCAGACACCATCGCATCCCCTGCGCCCACGGTGCTGATCACTTCAATTTGGGGTGGACGTGCCCAGACTGCCGATGCGGCCTCAACAAACAGCGCACCCTCAGCCCCCAGCGAAATGACCACCGTCGAAATGCCTTGAGCCAATAGCTCTCTGGCCGCTTCCAGGCGATCGTCCAGCGTGGAAAGCGATCGTCCGATTGCCTCCTGCAACTCTTCGAGATTGGGTTTCACCATAAATGGAGCCGCCGGAATTGCCTGCCGCAGACTTTCACCGCTGGCATCCAGTACCACGGTTTTGCCCTGTGCCTTGAGCCGCTTGATCAGGTCGGCATAGATCGAAGTCGTCATTCCTGCTGGCAGACTGCCCGACAAAATAAACCAGTCATGGGTTGAAGCTAATCGATCGATCGCCTCATGCAATCGCTGCACGTCCTCAGCTTCAGGCAACAGTCCCGGAAAGTTGATGTCTGTGACCTGATCTTGAACCTCATCAATAATTTTGATATTGGTGCGAGTGCGTCCGGGGACGGTGACAAACTGATTGCCAATGTTTTTGCGATCGAACAAGCCCTCAAAGATGGCTGCGTTTTCCTGACCGAGAATTCCGGTTGCCGTAACGGAAAAGCCGAAATCCGCCAGAAACGAAGCCACGTTAACGCCTTTGCCGCCGGGATCAGCCTGTTCCCACGCGACTCGATTCACTTCCCCAGCCCGAAAATTTGAAATGGCTGCCGTGTGATCGATCGCAGGATTTAAAGTAACGGTGACGATCGCAGGATTCATTGACTTTAAGACCTATCTCAGTGCCCGAACTTCTTGAGCCGTCCGACAGCGCAGTGCCCGACGCGCCAGATCTTGTGCCTGGGAGAATGCCAGACTGCGAAGCTTTGCCTTGACTGCCGCCACGCTGGGAATGCTGACGCTCAGTTCTGTAACGCCCATTCCGGTGAGGATCGCTGCGCCCAGAGGTTCACCCGCAATGCCACCGCACACGCCCACCCATTTGCCCTCAATCTGAGCTGCCCGCACGGTTTGTTCAATCAGCCGTAGAACTGCCGGATGCAGTGCGTCTGCCTGTTTTGCCAGTGCCGGATGTCCGCGATCCATTGCCAGGGTGTACTGCGTCAGATCGTTTGTGCCGATCGAGAAAAACGCCACTTCCTTCGCAAACTCTGCTGCCATCAGCACCGCCGAGGGAACTTCGATCATCATGCCGTAATCGACCGGATCAGCCCCAATTTCCGATCGCACCGATTCCGCGATGTCACGCGCCTGAAGAAACTCCTCCAGCATGGCGATCATGGGAAACATAATTTTGATTGAGCCGGTTTGGGAGGCGCGGAAAATGGCACGAAGCTGGGTTCGGAATAAATCCGGTCGCTGTAAACAGAGCCGAATGCCCCGCACTCCCAGAAAAGGATTTTCTTCCTCAGGCAGATTCAGGTAGGGAATGGCCTTATCGCCGCCGATATCCAGCGTGCGAACGATCAGGGGCAGTCCGTTGAGTGCCTGGGTCATCTGGGAATAGGCAGCAAATTGCTCTTCTTCGGTCGGCGGCTCCGATCGATTCAGAAATAGAAACTCGGTTCGCAGCAGTCCGATTCCCTCTGCGCCTGCATTCACTGCCCGTTCTGCCTCCTGGGGTGCGCCGATGTTTGCCACCACTTCCACCCGCAGTCCGTCTTTCATCAGGGCAGGCTGATAGCAGTTCAGTCGTTCCGCTTCTCGCTGTGCCTGGAGGTCGCGCTGTGCTGCTTGTGCCGTTGCCAGGTCTGCCTCACTCGGATTCGGGTACAGATTGCCGCTTTCCCCGTCCAGAATGCACTGCGTTCCGTTTGCCACTTCCAACACCGATGGGCCCACCCCCACGATCGCCGGGATATCAAGCGATCGGGCAATAATTGCTGAGTGAGAAGTCGTGCCGCCGTAAGCCGTACAAAAGCCCAGCGTCAAAGCCGGATTGAGACTCACAGTATCCGAAGGAGTCAAGTCTTCTGCCACCAGAATCACAGGCTGATTAGGCATCTGCGGCACTTCCTCGACCCGATGGGCTAATAGCCGCAGCACGCGCTGTCCCACGTCGCGCAAATCAGCGGCTCGTCCGGCAATGCGGGCATCGGCAAGCTGCTCAATTCCTTTTGCTTTTTGTTCATAAGCCTGCTGCCATGCCCAGGCTGCACTCCGATCGTTTCCTAAATTTTCGATCGCCGCATCCTGCAATTCCGGGTCTTCTAGAAGCTGCTGCTGCGCGAGGAAAATGGCTGCCTTTGCCGCTCCTGCCTTCTCTTTCACCGACTCATACAAATCCTGAAGCTGGAGCTTTGCCGTGACGATCGCCTGCTGAAGTCGATGCATTTCTGCGTTGCGATCGGTTGCGGTCTCAGCAAATTCTAGTTTGCCCCGCCGAAGCTGATAAACGGGCGCGATGACAATACCAGGAGATGCGGCAATACCGGGAATTGGCGGCGTGGAAAAGGTGAAGGACTGAGACAAGCGAACAGGAGCCGCAGCTGAATCTGATTCTGCCTCGTCTTCTAACCCGGATTCGATCGCCTGCTGAAGCTCAGCAACGGCGCGATCAGCATCACTTCCTTTCGCAAAAATCTGAATCGTTTCTCCGCCTGCGACACCTAGCTTTAGCAGTGAAACTAGACTTTTCGCGTTTCCGGTCTGCCCCCGATAGCGAATGCCGACCTCTGACTGAAACTGCTTTGCCAGATCCACCAGAACCGAGGCAGGACGAGCATGGAGCCCAAGTTTACCGGGAAGGGTCACCCGCGTCGCGCGATCGAAGTCTAGCTCTGATTCTGCGTCTGCTGCTGGGGAGGCGTGACCGTTTTGCGATCGGGTTTGGGTTCCATTGGTAAGACGCTGCACAATCTCGATCGGCTCAGTCGTATGGGCAAGCTGCTGCACCGCTTCCTCATCGCCCAAAACCTGCGTCAGGTTCGCCAGAATATCTAGATGCTCGTCTGACTTTGCTGCAATTCCAATCACCAGATGCACCGTCTCCCCCGGATTCCACTCCACGCCGTTGGGAACTTGAAGGACAGCAATTCCAGTCGATTCGATCAGTTCTCGATCCTGGGGTAACCCGTGGGGAATGGCAATGCCGTTGCCTAAATAAGTATTCGCAACTTTTTCTCTCGCCATCATGCTGTGAACATATCCGGGCTTCATGTGCCCGGTATTCACCAGCAACGTCCCAACCTGCTCGATCGCATCCGCTTTGTTGGTGACAGACGCACCAAGCTTGACACCGTTTTTTTCTAGAACGAGCATATCTCGCAGTAATTAATTGTTATTTTTTTATCAAAAGCCCAATTAATCTCAGCTTAGTTTCTGAACTTGTTTTCTGGGAAAGTCGTTAACGATTTGATAGATTGTTTTGAAAACTGAAACGGAAACCGCAGAAATTAAGGATTTCTTTTGCTTTTCTACGTCGATCGGTTGATTCAAAGTTAATTAAAATGCGTGACACTATTGGGCTAAATTAAAAATTTATCGATGTCCTGGATAGAGTTAAGAATTCACACCACGGCTGAGGCGATCGATTGGGTGAGTACACTGCTTGCCTCGATCGATTATCAGGGCGAGATTCACACTGCAAAATATGACGCTTTGCAGGAGCAAAACAATCCTCAACGATGGGTGTTTACAGTCTGTCTTTACTTCCCGGAACAGGGTGGCAGTCAGGCACAAATTAATCGCATTGATGATTTGCTGTTTCCGCTTTATCGCACCGGATTAACCACCCGCGCCGAATTCGCTCATGTTGAAGAAAAGCCAGCCAGTCACGAAGCAGCTCTAAACCAGATTCAGCGTGTCGGACAACGCTTTGTTATTGTGCCGCTCCAAAGCCCCTCTTTCATAGATTCCACAGAACCAAATTCCACAGAACCGGATTCCACAGAGCCAAATTCCATAGAACAAACTGCTGCCCACTATCTGCCACAAACGCCCAACGAAGTGATCTTAAAAATGGGCACGAGTCTTGCCTTTGGCAGCGGGCTTCACCCGACGACCATGCTCTGCCTGCAACTGCTAGAGCGATACGTTCAGCCCGGAATGAGCACGCTCGACCTGGGTTCTGGCTCTGGCATTCTCAGCATTAGTCTGGCAAAGCTGGGGGCGCAGGTTTTGGCGATCGACAATGACCCTGTTGCAGTCCAGGCAACCACCGCTGCCGCACAGCACAATCAAGTCACCGCACAAATTCAAGCAATGGCAGGCAGTTTGGGCAGTGGCAGCGAGCTAGGACATTGGATGGGCGGCGATCTTCCCCAAGCAGTGCCTACGCTGAATCCTCAAAATGATTTTGATTTGATTGTCAGCAATGTATACGCCCGAATTCAAACCACACTGGCAGACAGTTTTGCCCAGGCACTCCGGCACACCTCGCCTCAAAATGGCATTTTGATCACCTCAGGCTACACGCTGGACTACCAAGAACAAATTGACGAAGCGATGACTGCTGCTGGATTAGAAGCGATCGATCGATTGCAATCCGAAGAGTGGATCGCGCTGGTGCATCAGCGACGTAATTAACGCCACATCAAGAGAATTGTCTGCGTCTCCCCTATCTAAGGAATAATGGTTCTGATTAGACGCAGAGAATCTATCATGGCAACGATTAACGACAATTACCTTAAGCTGAAGGCAGGCTATCTGTTTCCAGAGATTGCGCGGCGCGTGAATGCCTTTGCGGAGGCAAATCCAGACGCAAAAATCATTCGATTAGGGATTGGGGATGTAACCGAACCCCTGCCCGAAGCCTGCCGCACCGCAATGATCAAAGCCGTTGAAGAAATGGGCGATCGATCGACCTTCCAGGGCTATGGTCCTGAGCAGGGCTTTGGCTGGCTGCGCGAAAAGATAGCTCAGTTCGATTTCCAGGCTCGCGGCTGCGGCATTGATGCTTCCGAGATTTTTGTCTCAGATGGCTCCAAGTGCGATACGGGCAATATTCTCGATATTTTTGGGGATAGTAATACGATTGCCGTTACCGATCCGGTCTATCC
>NZ_JACJOR010000492.1:0-8949 GCF_014695615.1 Leptolyngbya sp. FACHB-711 | reverse complement strand
CCTTACTCAATTACCCTTACCCCCGATCGCCCTTACCCCATGCCAGCCTACCGACCATTGAGGGGCAACTCAAAATTAAACTTCTGCAAAGGCAGGTTGTTGTTGGGGGTGTTCTCGCTGCGATCGCTACAAAAAACCTCTGCCGAGTTATTAGGGCTTTCGATTAGTTTGACCCTATGAAGCTTTGCACCGATTTGGGCGATCGGGTTTTGCAGCAGGTCGCGGATGTGAACGGCGATGTTTTCCGCAGTTGGGACGACTTCTGCGAAGTAGGGAATGTCTTTGTTCAAGAAGGTGTGGTCGAACGGTTCCACCACATAATCATCGACGGCTTTTTGTAGCGCAACTAAGTCAACCAGCATTCCCGTGCGCGGATCGATTTCGCCTTTGACGGTGACTTCCAGGTGGTAGTTATGCCCGTGTCCGTTCACGCGGGCACATTTGCCGTAGATTTCTGAATTTTGCTCCAGCGTCAGATGGGGGAGTGCCAGACGGTGAGCCGCGCTGAAGTGGGTGCTGATCGTGAGGTAAGCTTCCATATTGTTTCCTTCGTAGTCTGCCCAAAGTTCAGGATGTTCAAAAAGCTGAATGCGGACGATCGGTAAATGGGGAGCGAGTCGCTGCCAGATTACCCGCGCCATACTTTCCGTTGTGGGTAGGGTTTGCTGAAATTCTGCCCAAACGTCATTCAGGTAGGAGAAGTTAAGCTGGCCGGTGACTTCCCGCTTAATCACCTGTTTTACGTCGGACAAATTTAGCACCATACCGTATTCATCCAGGTCGCCCTCCATCGAGACATAGAGGACATAGTTGTGCCCATGTCCCGGAAACCGGGCGCAGCAGCCGAACCGCTCTTGATTTTCTGCGTCGCTCAGTTCGGGTAGCCAGTATCGATGACTTGCCGAGAACTCCGCCCGCCGATTAATGATGCACTTCATGGGAAAATTCTGTTAAGTTCCGTAAAGCCTCTTTTAATACGATAGCAGTTGTGCTGCTGCTGAACCGCCTGATAAAGACAGGAATCCCAGGGTTATAAGGTTATTCATCTAAATTCAAGCCGCACCCAATGTCTTCTAAATAAATGTCTTCTGAGCAAAATAAAACGACTATTCTTCAGTTCTATCAATTCTTTGACGATCGCCAAATCGATCAAGCTCTAGAACTGCTTGCCCCTGATTTTGTTGCGCATTTAGCTGGAGTGCCTGAACCACTCGACAGGGAAGCATTCAAGCAGTTTGGCATGACGTTCTATCTTGCCTTCAGTCAGGGTCAACATCGATTTGAGCAGGTCCTTGTTGAAGAAGATAAAGTTGTGACGTGTGGCACGTTTACGGCGATTCATTCCGGTGAATTTCAAGGGCTTCCACCCACAGGTAAATCGATTAAGTTAGCGGTGATGCATATTGACCGCATCGAGAACGGCAGGATTATCGAACATTGGGGGCAGGGAGACGCGCTGGGACTGATGCAGCAGCTCGGAATAGTTTTTCTACCCGGACTAACGCTTTTCCCTCACCTGGTTAAGAGTTTTGCGTCCAAGCTGTTAAAAAAATCGTTGGAAATTGGGAAAGCAAGGCTAAGCCAGCGTTAGCACAATCAACAGCAGTACTTCTGTCCATTCCACCACAGCTCCATAGCTATCTCCTGTGTGGCCCCCCAGTTTTGCGGCAAACCAGGCAGGTGTCAGCAGCGCGATTCCAATCCCGCCGATCGCTAACAAACCTGCCAGCATCGGGGAGTACAGCCCAGGGAGCAAACTGAGTCCCACCAGCAGCACCAGGCAGGGAGCAGTGTCTTTGATCGATCGCATCACTTGCTTGTGAAACGCACCTTTGCCTGTGGGCTTGAGATAGGGATAGCGAACGATTGCGATTTGCTGTGCCCAGCGTCCCCAACCAGCAACCAGCGGCAGCACGAGCCATCGGGTTAGGGAATTTTGCAGATCGATCAGCGCAACGGTTTTCAGTAGAATTACGGTTGTTGCCGTTATTGCCCCAAAGGCTCCGGTACGGCTATCTGCCATGACTGCTAATCGTCGCTCTGGGTCGGTGACCGCTAACCCATCGGCAGTATCCATTGCCCCGTCGAGATGAAGTCCGCCCGTGATGGCAATCCACAGGGATACGACGATCGCACTCCGCGTTAGCACAGGCATTCCAATCCCCGTCAGTCCGCTATCCACCCCGCTCAAAATCATTCCAATCAGTAGCCCGACTACAGGCGCAAACCAAGAAACGGTCTCAAACGGCAGGGATGCAATCTGAGGGACAGGCAAACAGGTGTAAAAGGCAATGGCAGCCGCAAGCTGGCGCAAAAAAAACATTCAGATATCACCCGATTAGAACAGCCAGAATCACCCGCTTGATCCTGCGATCGCCTATCTTAGCGAAGTGAATCGCAAAGCGTTGCAGTCATAATAGAGTGGAACCTTCATTGACCTGCCTTTGGGAACCTCCTTGCTAAGACAAGTTCCGTATATTCCGCAAAGGGCGAGTTCTGGATCCTGAGATAAGATTAGAGTACGGACCGATTACGGAACCTCTATGATTCATATAAATGACTGAGCTAGGTGGCTGAGCAGTTCGCTATGCCATTCTGGTTCTATCGGGTGCGCTGTTCCGGCTTTTTCGATGTGTTCTTCGCTCTGGGATTCGGCTTGATTGTTGCGCTTGGCGTTCTCTTGCAGACGGTGAGCATTGTTGCAGAATTGAAGTAACCCCAAACTCTGGGGTGGAGCTAAATTTGCAATCAGCTTACCCAGGTCAGACAAATTAATAACGGTTGATCTCATTATTTGAGTCATACGATCAGACGTGATTACTGGTGGGTCATCGCTGGTGTGCTAATCGTCTCCTCGGTCTGTAGGTCAACCCTGTTCTCTCGTTAAGGCTACGGACTTTTTGTATGAGTCACGATCAACGCTCTGGTAACACGAAACTCCCTGCTCCCTGTATTGTTGAGGCGGGCATCATTGTCAACAAGCAAGATATGCAGCGGCTTCTGGCAGATTTGGGGCGAGTTCGCTACTGCTACACGCAGAACGATGACCTCGAAGGGGGAAGAACTTCGCAACGTCTGCTGGCAGAGGATGAAGGCTATGTACTGGAGGTCTTTGCCGACCCCACGAGTTCGACGATCGTTGCTAACCGCACCCTTTATATTAATGTTCAAAGCTTCGACTACTTGAAGCTAAGCCACTCTCCAGAGCATGAACCCTGCTTTGATTTGGTGCAGGACAGTTTGCGTTTGCGGTTGATTCCGCTCAGCAACCCGATTCAGGATCAAAAAGCAAGAACGCTCAGCGCAGCCGCCCTGGAAGCTGTGGTTGCCGAAGTGCTTTCTGCTGGCTGGGATGTGGAGATTGACGGCGACGAGAATTCGATTTAGCTCCTGCTGGCAGTCTTGTTTTAAGGCGAGCTTTATTTTTGGGTTTGTGAATTAGTTTGTGATCGAGATCGAATATTGTGGGATTTGAGTTTCAGTGTCAGGCGAACTGTCGCCATACCCATGCCCGTGCCGGAATCTTTACCACGCCTCATGGCAATGTCGAAACGCCCCGGTTTATGCCGGTGGGAACGCTGGCCAACGTGAAAACGGTAACGCCTGCTCAGCTTCGAGAAACGGGCGCACAGATGATTTTGTCGAACACCTATCATCTGCACTTACAGCCTGGAGAAGACATCGTAGCGGCGGCAGGCGGGCTGCATCAGTTTATGCGCTGGGATGGTCCAATCCTGACGGATTCTGGCGGCTTCCAGGTCTTCAGCCTCAGCGAAATGCGATCGATTTCCGAAGAAGGGGTGAAATTTCGATCGCCGCGAGACGGGCAGATTATCAACCTCACGCCTGAAAAATCAATTCAGATTCAGAATGCGCTGGGGGCGGATGTCATTATGGCGTTCGACGAGTGTCCACCCTATCCCGCAAGCTATGAGGCAGTTCAGGCGGCAACCGATCGCACGGCACGCTGGCTAGAGCGATGTATTGCGGCGCATCAGCGATCGGATCAGGCCTTGTTTGGGATTGTTCAGGGTGGGGTTTATGAAGATCTCCGGCAGCAGTGCGCGAAAACCTTGACGCAGTTCGATTTGCCCGGCTATGCGATCGGGGGAGTGAGCGTGGGTGAGCCTGCGGAATTTATCGAACCGATCGTGAAAGCAACTGCGCCTCTGCTGCCGGAACACAAACCGCGCTATCTGATGGGCGTGGGTTCCTATCGCGAGATGGTGCAGGCGATCGCAGCAGGGGTCGATTTATTTGACTGTGTGATTCCGACCCGCTTGGCGCGACATGGCAGTGCGCTGGTCAAAGGCGATCGCTGGAATCTGAAAAATGCCCGCTATAAAACCGACTTCACACCGCTGGATGCCGGCTGTCCTTGCTATACTTGCCAGAATTTTACCCGCGCCTACATCAGCCATTTGTTGAGGTCGCAGGAATTGCTTGGCTACACGCTGCTGTCGATCCACAATATTACCGAGCTGGTGCAGTTTACCCAGCGAATTCGGGCGGCGATTTTGAGCGATCGATTTGTGGAGCTGTTTGGCGATTGGCTAACTCCTGAAGCCGCTACCAAAGCTGAGGTTTAACTGTCCGGTAAAGTGTGACTGTCGTTTCTCTCGTTTCTTTTGCGATCGAATTTATCTATGACTGCTGATTCCCCGATTGAGGAAACTGCTTTGCCGCTTGTTGAGACTGCCGATGCGCTCCAGCCCTGCATTCAGGCACTTGGCTTACCGCAGATCGATCGTCATCTCTTCATCTGTGCTGATCAGACCTTGCCCAAATGCTGCGACAAAGCAGAGAGCCTGGTTGCTTGGGACTATCTGAAGCGTCGCCTTAAGGAATTAAAGCTTGACCAGCCGACCAGTGACCGTCAAAGCTGCATTTTTCGCACAAAGGCAAACTGCTTGCGCGTCTGTCAGCAGGGACCTATTCTGCTGGTTTATCCGGATGGAGTGTGGTACCACAGTGCAACGCCAGAAGTCATCGAGCGGATTATTCAAGAACACCTGATTCAGGGGCAGGTTGTCCAGGACTACGCATTTCTCGTTCATCCTCTGCCGCAGCCGGGCACTACTGTCCTGTCCTCGCCGCTCTAGCAAGTGTCCTGAAAAGCACGGAAAATCCTGGAAAGTACGGGCAAGATAACGGGCAATACAAAGGATTTTTCCAGTATGTTCAACATTCTGTAAATATACTGGGTATCATGATCGGCAGAATGGACTGTCCACTTTGAGGTCACGAGTACTAGAGCATGAGTAAGGAAAGCAGTGTCGGAGAAAATAAACGGCTTCTCCTGATTGATGACGACCCGAACCTGATTCTGCTGGTGAAGGATTATCTTGAATTCCGGGGATACGAAGTCATCACCGCTGAGAATGGCCAGGAGGCGTTGGATATTTTAGAGAGCGAGACACCAGACATGATCATTTGCGATGTTATGATGCCGCAAATGGATGGTTATGCCCTGGTCGAGCAAGTTCGCAAAAATCCTCGCACAAGCTGGATTCCGGTTCTGTTCCTCTCTGCTAAGGGACAAAGCCAGGATCGGGTAAAGGGACTGAACATTGGTGCTGATGTGTACATGGTGAAGCCCTTTGAACCTGAAGAACTGGTGGCTCAGGTTGAGGCTTCGCTGAAACACAACTCGCGCCTGATGCAGCGGCAGGACAAAAACTCGGATTCGGCTCCGAAAATTCAGGTTCCGTTTGATGTAGAGCTAACCCCCACGGAACTGCGGGTGGTTCAGTTTGTGGCGCGAGGCATGGCAAACCGAGAAATTGCCGAAGAACTGAACGTGAGCCAGCGCACGATCGAAAGCCATGTTAGCAATATGCTGGGCAAAACTGGGCTGCACAATCGCACTGAACTGGCACGATGGGCGATCGAAAACAGCATGGCGTAGGTGGATGAAGCTTAACGCTCGATCGCCTACAACACAATCAGGCAGAAATGACTTCATAAATAAAGCTAAACGCTGCCCACTGGTTGACATCGAATGCATAAACATCCGCTGGGGCGTCGGTCTGATGCAAATCCTGTAAAATTGCCTGAACCAGAGCCAGGAACTGCGTAAAGTTGCTCATTCTCTGGGGGCTGCTAACTCGCAGTTTATTGTTCAGCAGTTCAACCGTCTGGGCGAAGGGAGAACGGCTCAAGATCAAATGAGTTTCTGTGATGCCGCTTGAAGGCTGAATCAGGGAATCTGCATCGGTTTGGAGCAGGGTATGGGTTGCTCCTGGCGCGATCGAACTGGGTGTTTGCGAGGCAGGTGAGGAGTCATTTGCGAATCCGGGGGGATATACCACCGGAATACCCTCTGCATCTAGCCCCAAGCCAATCCAATAAAGGGGACGATCGCTGTAGTTTAGGATTTGATACTGAATCCGACTACCGATCGCGACCTCCGGCAACCCAGTGGTCTGTAAGTCAGCGTAGGGCTGCGGCGGAGCCCAGGGGGCACGAGCGGTTTCCTGCTGAGAAATAATTTGCTCCTGGGGGGCAGTCGTAAGCAGCGTTGCCCGCACTCCCAAACGGGAAGACCCCTGATTTTCCAGTAGCCGCAGCAGCTTATTGGCAAACAATGCCTGTAACTGAGGAGTCATGCGATGAATTGCTGTTTTTACCGCTTCGTCGTCCTGGTTCAGAGAAGTGTAGATTGCGCTGCGATCGAGGAAAAACAAGGCATAGCCGCGCTTGCTGCTGGGCGGCTCGAGGGTTAAAGCTGGAGTTGCTGAGCCTGGAGAGTTCGGTGACGTGGGTGGCAGAGCAGCAGTCAGCGTCGCAGTTTTAAGCTGGGTTTTCCCAAATAGCAAATCGGCAGACTGTTCGCCTGCAATCACTGAGGAAACCTGCGGAATTGTAGCAAAGGCACTGGTCGCATCGACTCGCTCAACCCGCTCCAGGCTTGCATCTAAGCCAACGGTCAGGTTCAGATTGCGCGGCAAAAACCGCATGACCTCCTGCACAACTTGCCCAACCTCGATTCCCCCCAAGGGAGAACTGCTTCGCATTGACTCTGCTTCATTGCCGCCCTGATGCTTGGCTTTCGCCATCAGTCCTTCCCGCGATCGAAGCTGAAGCAGCCTGGGTGATTGATTTTCTGAGTCAGCAGGCATCACGGCGAACAGCGAAGCCCCTACGTTTTCCAGCACGATCGCAGGCAGTCCCCCCAGCCAAAGCTGCACCTTTCCCTCTTCGTCGATCGATCGAACAACGCCATCTGCGCTGAATGCAAAATTAGAATCAAGAACTGCCGTGAGGTTGAGCCGTTTTTGGTTGCTGCTGTTGAACTGCTGTTTGTGTTCCGCCGCCTGCTTCGCTTTGCCGATTGCCCCCGAGGGGGTGGTGGTTCGCATCGCCTGTCCTAAACCAACATTTAGCATCGTGGTGGACGTACTGCACCAAAGCTGTTGCGTCAGCGCATAGGTGAGTAATCCGGCGTGAAAGCCACTCCACTGTGCCTCGGTCGAAACTTGATCGCCGCCTGAGCCGGTGAGCAGGACACCTGGAGGAGATGCCCAATGCAGCGTTGCGCGAGATAACTGCAGCCGTTCTAGCAACTGCGATTGCAGGGTTTGTTCTGCTTCGAGGAGTTGACCACTAGGCGCACTGGGACGCGATCGAATTCGCAAACTGCCCTGGGTGACTCGTCCCAGATGAGTAAAGCCTGTATCCAGGACGGTGATTATCTGCTGAGTCGGCAGTGATCGCAATAGCAGCTCCAGCGTCTCCAGCATTAGGTCATTCACGATCGGATTGTCTGCGGTGGGCAAAACGCCATCGATCGGCACAAGGCTCTGCTGCTCGGTAGGAGCTTGATCTAGCAAAACCTGGCTGCCCAAGCCGCTAAAGTGAAACAGCACCACATCACCCGATCGCGCTTGGTCAATCAGATGAGCCTGAAACGCCGATTCGATCGCTGATCGCGTGGCCTGATGATCGGTCAGCGTCAGAATATCGGCAGGCTGAAAGCCAAAGCGATGCAGCAGCAGTTCTCGTTGCAGTTCCACATCGGTCAGGCAGCCGTTAAGAGCAGTTCCTTTGGGCGGCACAAAATCACCCACGGCTTCTGGATATTGATTAATGCCAATCAACAGGGCGAGTTTGCGGCGCGTTGGCTGTGCTAAAACCTGCTGCGATCGATCCGTCAAAGCAAACCATCCGGCTTCACTCAACCCTAGTGCTGCCAGAATGCTGCCGAACCGCTGTAGAAATTCTCGTCGATTTACCCTCATGCTTTTGTAGCGATCGCTATCTAGAATTGGACAGGCAGGTTGAATACCGCTGTGGAGCGGTAGCTCCCTGTACCTCATCCTCAATTCACTGGCTCTAGCTATATTTGAGCATTAAAAGCCTGAAAAATGCCCTTTTCTACTGGCGATTCTTGAACCCTGCTGTTTTCTGATCAAGCGGAAGGGATAGAGTCAGGCTCTCTGCCGCTCCCATCAGTCATCTCAGCAAATTGGATAGAATGCTCCAGTAGGAAGGGCAATACAACTTCCTCTCTGGAAAACTGATTTAGATTTCTAATTGCAGCTAGCCGGAAATCTGCATCGCACGGGCAAGTTCGGCGGCAACCAGAGGGCGCGAAAATTCGGGCGGCGGTAGCTCACCTTGACGCAGCATTTCCCGCACTTTGGTTCCAGAGAGGTGAATCCGCTCTTCGGGTTTGCTAGGGCTGGTTTTAGTGGTTGCCATTGCCTGCGTCCGCTTGCAGTAAAAAGCGTGTTCAAACTTCATCGGCAGGATGCCTAACGCCTGCGGATCAAACTCGTTAAAGATGTACTGCGCGTCATAGGTTCCATAATAGTCCCCGACACCAGCGTGATCGCGTCCCACGATGAAGTGGGTGCAGCCGTAGTTTTTCCGCACCAGTGCGTGGAAAATGGCTTCACGGGGTCCGGCATAGCGCATTGCAGCAGGGTTGATTGCCAGAATGACGCG
>NZ_JACJOR010000491.1:0-8992 GCF_014695615.1 Leptolyngbya sp. FACHB-711 | reverse complement strand
CCTTAATCTGACACTTTTGCTGAAGCCAACGCATCGTTTCAGCAATGCCCAAAACATCTGCGTCGGTTTCGCCCGGTAGGCCAATCATAAAGTAGAGCTTAACCCGATCCCAACCCTGCTCGTAGGCAGTTCTAACCCCGCGCAGCAGTTCTTCGTTAGTTAGCCCTTTATTAATAATATCTCGCATTCGCTGCGTGCCTGCTTCCGGCGCGAAAGTTAGCCCCGATTGCCGCGTTCCGCCCAGAATATTGGCGATATTTTCATCAAAGCGATCGACTCTCTGACTAGGCAGTGACAGCGAAATATTTTCACCCTGCAACCGATTTTTAATCTCAACGCCCACCGCGGGCAGTGCCAGATAGTCAGAACAGCTCAAAGACAGCAGCGAGAACTCGTTGTATCCGGTTGCCCGCATTCCCTGCTCGATCGCCTCTATGACCTGCTCCGGCTCTACATCCCTGGCTGGACGGGTAAGCATCCCCGGCTGACAAAAGCGACAACCCCGTGTACAGCCCCTCCGAATTTCGATCGTCAGACGATCGTGAACCGTTTCAATGTAGGGCACTAAACCAATCGAGTAGGCAGGCAAAGGCGTTGCCACCCGCCGCAAAACCCGGTCGGGCACATCAGGACGGCTGGGATGCACCGAGCCATCGGCTGCCATATCGTAAAACTGCGGCACGTACACACCGGGAACCTGTGCCAGATCCAACAAGATTTCTTCGCGGTTCAGTCCCGCAGCCTTACCTTCTTCCAGTACCAGACCGATCTCCGGCAGCAGTTCCTCCCCGTCGCCCAGCGCAATGAAGTCAAAAAAGTCAGCGTAAGGTTCCGGGTTTGAGGTTGCTGTTTGTCCGCCCGCAAAGATAAGCGGATAGCTGCCCTGCTCCACATTCCATCGGTTCTGATTAGCAGGTTGCTTCGCAGTTCCCCGAGAAGGTAATCGCTCTTTCCAGGTGAGAGGGATGCCTACTAAATCCAACATTTCCAGGATGTTGGTTGCTCCCAGCTCATAGCTGAGGCTAAAGCCCAAGACATCGAAATCGGTCAGCGATCGGCGTGACTCGACTGCAAATAGCGGGGTTTGAGTAGAGCGCAGTTTTGCTGCCAGATCGGGCGCAGGTAGATAGGAACGATCGCAGAGTTGCCGAGGCTGAGCATTGAGAATGCTGTAGAGAATGATGTGACCTAGGTTAGAAGCACCAACCTCATAAATTTCCGGGTAGGTAAGCACCCATCGGACTGCTGCGGCTTCCCAAGGTTTGTGAACCGCTCCCAGCTCATTGCCCAGGTAGCGAGCGGGCTTTAGGATTTCGGGCGTTAATAGCTGTTCAACTGCAACTGCCACGGTAAAGACAAGGAGTGACGATCGAGAAATTGAGAAAATCGCTGCGCGTCACCCCAAAAGGGGAACTGCTTCGCATCGACCTTCTCTTCCTGTTCACTATACCGGATTCAGGCTTAGCTCGTCGTCTAACAGAAGTCGTTTAGCAGAAATCGTTATAACAAAAATCGAACGACTCAATCTGCGAATGACAAACTGACTTGCAGGTGACCGGAGATGCACGAAGGATAGAAGGGCTTGTGAATGGCAAACTTAACGATCGTTTAACCTCAAACCGCTTTATCAGGCAGCCGTCAACTCGACCAAGGATTGTCCGTCCAAAATTTCAAAAACGCGATCGAGCTGGGTTAACTCAAAAACAATCCGTACAGAGGGAGAAATCCCAAATAGGATAAGCTGCTTACCAAGCTGCTGCGCTAGGGTCAGGGTCGAAACAAAAACCATGAGCCCTGCGCTATCAAGGGATTTAACGCCAGTCATATCAACTAACAAGTGTGAATATTCGATTGCGGTTACGGTTGCTGCAAGCTGCTTCTGCAAGGATTCAGCATTGTTGACGTTGATGTCGCCACTGGGCTGAACAACTACCTGTCGAGAGTATGTAAGGGTGCTGTGCATCATTCGATCCTGTCTGACTACAGATGGTTGAATTGAGACTCGAAGCTGGCTCTTGGAATGTACTAGACCATAACCTTGAAAATTTCTTGCATACTAGCCTGGAAGGAGAAATTTGCAGAATCTTTAACTGACAGGATTTCAGATTAAATCCTGATAGAATCACGCTTGTGCTGATGTATTGATAGTTACAAAAGCTGTCCGTACTTTATCTTGACTCTCCCTTTGTAACATTACTTGTCACACCAAGAACATCTGGTGCAACTCAACACCCAACACCTGTGGAAGGGTTGAGAAATGCCGCTTAAGGGAGAATCAGGAAATGGGAAATTAAGCCAAGCTGTTTGTTAGCCAGGCTAGCTTCATCACGACTTAATAGTGGATGAAGATCGATTAGGTGTATTCCAGCAGATAAAGAACTTTAGAAGTAACCATAGTTACTAATTTGGAAGTGGTTAAAGGTACATCTACCAACAGGAAGATTACTCACTTAAACAAACTTGATACCTTAGCCCAAATAACAGAATAAATATTTATCTGTTATTCTCCTGGTATAGTGCTTTGCAAAAGAGCATATCGTGATTTAAATCACAAAGTGGACAGCGTTGGATCATCGAAGTTGCAGCGGCGTTTCATGACAATGAAGTCCAGAGGTTGGTTTTTCCTACTTAACGCAGGACTTTCTAATAATGAAAACAACCCACGTAATTCGCCAGCTTGTTGCAAAGGCATTGCACATTAAGCAGCTCACTCCCGATATTGAAAATGAGATTAACTACGAGTTAACTCGTCTGGGCTACATCTCTGATGTGGACTATGAAGCACTGGAGCTGTTAATGGCGGAGATGGATGCTGGAAGGGTGCGGTTGGTTCCGAGCCCTTAGCAGAGGCTGCCTGCTCCTCAGGTCATCGCCTTGTATTCAACTGGTTTGCAAAGCAAGTCGTTCTGAGGGTTGCCATATCCGCAGTCTATTGCTTGTTTGTTTCTTCCCGATCGGGATTTGCATGATTCTGATTTGCAAGGCAAAGTGCCCGAATAAATTGCTGAAGCTGTTCTTGGGCGGAAGGATAGTGATGCTGCACAATCGCTTCATCCGAGGCTGAATAAGGTTCAGGTTTTAACCCGCTGAGCTTTGCCAGAACTGGAATCACCTCAGTATCCACTGCCATCTGAAACCAGGACAGGGGCAGCAGCAGATCAGATTCCTGCCGCAGGTCAACCAGCATTTCCAAGGCAATTTCGCTTGTCTGCCAATTGTCCCAGAGGGGGTGTTCTGCATCACTGAAGCCTCGGCTAAGTATAACCAAAGGACGTGCCCAGCAGAGCTGTCGATCGATCACCGTTTGAATCACCTCTGCATACAGACGCTTTTCTTCACACTCCAGAAACACGATTTGATGCGGTTGATACTCAACAAAGCTCATAGGCTGCGGTCAAAGGAAGATCTGCATTGGGCAGCGTTGGGGCGAGTAGCACATACTCTGATTCTAAACATACTCTCAGGGCTGCGTCGAAGTTCAAGAAGGCAGCAGGCAAAGGGTAGCAGCAGGCGCATCGGTCGATCGCTCAAGGTTTATTATTGCACTGCTTTGCCTTAAGGGAATTGTGGCTGAACCTTTAGCAGGGCGAGCGATTGCAAATCATGAAGTTTTGAAGTTCTACAAACAGGCTAATGTCTTCCGGTAGACTAGCCGTATGGGTTGATCAGAGGGAACAATGCGTGAACTGTATGCTGCGATCGAGCCATACACAACTGGCACACTCCAGGTTTCTGACCTGCACACTCTTTATTACGAAGAAGTAGGCAACCCTAACGGTAAGCCGATTGTCTTTCTACACGGCGGTCCGGGGGGCGGTATTGATCCAATTCACCGTCGGTTTTTTAATCCTCAGAAATGGCGCGTGGTGCTGTTTGATCAGCGAGGCTGTGGACGCAGTGTGCCCCATGCAGAACTCCGTGAGAATACAACCTGGCATTTAGTGAGCGACATTGAGCGACTGCGGCAGCATCTCGGCATCGATCGCTGGGTAGTGTTTGGCGGCAGTTGGGGCAGTACGCTATCGCTTACCTATAGTCAAACTCATCCTGAAGCCTGTAAGGGGTTGATCCTGCGAGGTATCTTTCTGTTGCGACAAAAGGAGCTGTCCTGGTTTTATCAGGAGGGTGCAAGCTACTTTTTTCCTGATGCCTGGGAAGCTTACCTGAAGCCAATTTCCCCCACAGAGCGTCACAATCTCATCACGGCATACTATGAGCGGCTCACCAGCGACGATCGCGAGATTCGCCAGCAGGCAGCCCGTGCTTGGTCAGTGTGGGAAGCTTCGACCAGTAAGCTATTGCCCGATGTGGGCTTGCAGCAGCGATTTGGCGAGAATCAGTTTGCCGATGCCTTTGCCCGAATCGAGTGCCACTACTTTGTGAATAAGGGTTTTTTTGAACAGGAAAACCAGCTTTTAGATCAGTGCGATCGAATTCGACATCTGCCAGTTGTGATTGTGCAGGGACGCTATGACGTGGTTTGTCCGCCAATGTCTGCTTGGGATTTGCATCAAGCACTACCTGAATCCGAGCTAATCATGATTCCCGATGCCGGGCATTCCATGACGGAACCTGGTATTTGCCATGCGCTGCTTGAAGCAAGCGATCGGTTTGCAGAGCTGTAGTTCCAGACTAGGTTTTAGCTTGAGCTTAACCTCTAGCTTGAGTTTTTAACTCGAAAGCGTCGGTTGGGGAGGCTGTATGAGTCGAGAAGACTGCATCAGCTCATAGAGATTCACATCTTTTTCGAGCAGGCAAGCGTGACCGCTATCCGGCAGCACAATCATTTCCGCATTGGGCAGCAGATTGACTAAGCGACGGGCTTCTGAGACCGAGGGAAATAGCTTATCTTGGGCACTGGCAACGACAAGCGTTGGTAGCATAATGCCACGAAACTGATATTCACTCACGTAAAAGTCGCGCAGTAGCGACTGTCGCCAAATGGACGATTGTTGCGTCACAAATCGCACTGCATCCAGCAACGCCTTCCGGTCTTCAGGCAGAATTCGGTCGAGCGATGCCAAGATTGTTAAAAAACTCAGCGTCGAGAGCTGATAGGTGTGTTCAGGCAGCAAGTGACTCAGGTAAGAACCCCAGTACACCCATGGACGCCGATTAAACGAAGAAGCTGGATTGACCAGAATGAGCCGATCGAATAAATGAGGCGCACGCAGAATCGTTTTAATCGCTAAACAGCCGCCAAACGACTCGCCGCAAAGATAAACAGGCTGATTTGGCTTTCGCTCTCTCTCCGCTTTCACCAGCGTGACGACTTGTTCCGCGAGCTGTTCCCATCCTGTCAAATCATCACCGGGGATTGATAAACACCGAATGTCAAACGCTTTCTCAACCCCAGCCACCTGAGCGCGGAAAAGCTGTCCGGTTCCATCCATGCCGGGTAGAAAGATAAATAGGGGTGCGCTGGGATTAAGTCGAGTCGGTGTACGGAAATAGGCGTGGGGCTGAGTGTCCGTCATAGGCGACATTAAGCTAATGCAGCAAATTAGTGCAACAGGCGATCGATTTCTTCACGGCAGTATTGGGTCAAATCAGCGACAACAGTTTTCGCCTGTTTTCCCTGGTAGCTTTCCCGCTGAGCAGGAGTCACCCACATGGGACGCCCCACAATCACATCTACTTTTTGATAAATCACCATTGGATGCCATCCAGGTTGGTCAAACAGCGGTTCCGATGGATCGAACCAGCTCAGCAGCTTCAGCGGGACTGCAACGTTATTGGTTTCGTCTTGAGAGGCGATCGCCACAGGCAGAATGGCTAAATCTTGAATTGGAGCACGCAGGGCAAGATGGGCGAATCCGCGCTGAAAGTTACCCACCTGATGTGGATCAGTGTGCTGCACCATTGGTTCAGTTCCTTCGGGGAAGATGCCGATTGCCTGCTGAGACTGAAGTAGTTGAATTGCCTGGTGAAAAAAGCCTTGCTGACGGTGATCGGGGGCATCAAGGGGAAAGCATCCTAACCGTGTCACAAACTCACGCATCAAGGGAACCTGACCCATATAGTGATGGCAGGCAAACCGGACCGATCGATCTAGCGTTGCCATCAGCAGAGGGGCGTCTAGAAAACTACGATGATTGCTGACGACGAGAACAGCACTATTTTGCGGAACACGATCGCGATGGTAAAAGAAGACGCGTGTCCCCAGCATATTGAGCAGCTGTTGAGAGATCAGCAGTGGGTTGTTAAACATCATGCTCCAGGAGGACTTGATTTCACTCTTGTAATATTAAGCAACTAAAGAAAGAGCGGTGCTGCCCACCGCGACCACTTTGGCAAAAAGCAGCTTTTGTAATTCATATCCTGACGCAACCTATGAGCTAATGCCCTCAACTAGGGGACGGATTTCGCCGATCGCGATTCAGCCTAATGAGCGACTTCTAGAGGATGAATGCAGTTCGATCAAGCGGAGCAGCACAGCTTGCTTTACACCTTGCACTGCACAGGAGATAGATTGAAAAACTGCTTAAACCGGAGCAGCTCGTCAAGGGCAGGTTTCTATTTGAGTCAGCGAACAAATCTTAAATGATTAAGGATTGAGTAAACTTATGTGAACAGCAAATGCTACCTTGGTATCGTGACCTGGCTTAGAAATTGTTTTAGAAGGATCAACCGTACTACATTTTCCCAATTCCAACTTAAGACAGGCTACCAAACCGCTACTTCGTTCACCTCTCAAGGTTAAGGAATTTAGGGAACGGTTCGGGCAGCCCTTACATGGCTCAATCAGACTCGCTTAATCAGACGCTTAGATTCGATCGATCGATTTATGCAGAATCTTCCTGGAATTTTCCCATCTGCAAGTTAAAGGCTAGCAGTTAATATTCTCTGAGGAAAATAACGGTATTGGAACTGAAAAGATGAAAAACAATTCATATCCAAAATAACGGCTCTTTACTCAGGAAAAATGCCCTTTAAGACCGATGAAACATTAATTGTTCAATCGTAGAAGTAACATACATTTGATTTACGACTTTTAGTAAAAGTAGAACTTTAAGCAGGAATTGTTACTTGTAGGCTTAACTTTAGTCAAAGATCTTGACCTGCTGAGAAGACTCAAGCAGCTTTCCCTTAATTAGGGATGAATCACAACAACCGTCGGGTATATTTGATAAATATTTTCAGGGTATTCTTTAATTTATGACCTTTAATACAAACCCTCAGGCTCCCTTTGCCATTACAACTCCGCTTTATTATGTCAATGATGTTCCTCATATAGGCAGTGCTTATACAACGATCGCTGCCGATGTTGCAGTTCGGTTTCAGCGACTCCTAGGCAAGCCTGTCTTGCTCATTACAGGAACGGATGAACACGGGCAGAAAATCCAGCGCACCGCAGAAGCCGCCGGACGATCGCCTCAAGAACACTGCGATTTAATTGTTGAAAGCTTCCTTTCCCTATGGGAACGGCTTAATATTCAGGTCGATCGCTTTATTCGCACAACCTCCTCCAAGCATGAGGCGATCGTCAAAGAGTTCTTTCAGCGCGTCTGGGATCAGGGTGACATTTACCTGGGGCGGCAGCAGGGCTGGTACTGCGTTTCCTGTGAGGAGTTTAAAGAGGAGCGAGAACTGCTGGAGGGTCATCGTTGCGCCATCCATACCAATAAAGAAGCCGAATGGCGGGACGAACAAAACTATTTCTTCCGGTTGTCCAGTTATCAGGGTAAGCTAGAGCAGCTTTACCGCGATCGTCCCGAATTTATTCAGCCTGAGAGTCGGCGCAACGAGGTCTTTGCCTTTGTCGAGCGCGGCTTGCAAGACTTTTCTATCTCGCGGGTCAACTTTGACTGGGGCTTTCCGATTCCTGAAGACCCTAGCCATGTGATTTACGTCTGGTTTGACGCGCTGCTGGGTTATGTGACCGCACTCTTACAACCCGAAGACGCGCCGACGCTGGCAAACGCGCTGGCAAAATGGTGGCCCATCAATACCCACTTAATCGGCAAAGATATTCTGCGCTTTCATGCGGTCTACTGGCCTGCGATGCTCATGGCGGCAGGGCTAGAGGTTCCCCATCGGGTATTTGGGCACGGCTTCCTTACTAAGGACGGGCAAAAGATGGGCAAGAGCCTGGGGAATACGATCGACCCTGTTGCCCTAACCGATCGCTATGGCTCTGATGCCGTGCGCTATTACTTCCTGAAGGAGATCGAGTTTGGACGCGACGGCGACTTCAACGAAACGCGCTTTATCAACATCCTGAATGCAGATCTGGCAAACGACCTGGGCAATTTGCTCAATCGGACGCTGAAAATGGCACCAAAATACTGCCATGGACAGATCCCTAAACTTGATCCCGCCGCTATTCCAGAAGATAACCTGCTGCGATCGAAGGGTGAGGGGTTAGGACAGCAAGTGCAGGAAGCCTTTGAAAGGCTGGGCTTTAGTCAGGGGTGCGAAGCCGTTCTAATGCTGGTTCGCGTGAGCAACAAGTTCATTGACGAGCAGGCTCCCTGGACGCTCTACAAGCAGGGCAAACAAGCCGAAGTTGAGCAGGTACTTTATAGCGTTCTGGAAACAGTTCGCCTTAGTGCCTACTTGCTGTCACCGATTATTCCAGGATTGAGCAACGCGATTTATCAGCAGCTTGGCTACCAGGTTGATTTCAATCAAAAAGACACTGGAACCGTTGTGCCTTTTGCAGTGCATTCTCAATGGGGCATTTTATTGCCAGGGCAGGAGCTGGGTGCAGCACAACCTATTTTTCAGCGGTTAGAGCTGCCTGAGAACGCTGTTTGATTTTTCTGTTTTAGGATAGGAACGATCGCCTGTTTACAGGCAACTTATTAAGAATTTAGCTGATTTAATTTCCCCTTAATAAAATTTTTGAGGTTTAACAAATCATGTTCAGTAACAATAACCATCATGGCGAAAACAATTCTATATTCACACCAGAACAGGTTCTAGAAAATCGGGGGCGAGTTGCTATCTTTATCGATGGTTCTAATCTGTTCTACGCCGCTCTCCAGCT
>NZ_JACJOR010000490.1:0-21752 GCF_014695615.1 Leptolyngbya sp. FACHB-711 | reverse complement strand
ATATCAGCTCGCTTCCGGGCAGCCTCCAGCGGAGATGCGGGATGGGGCAGAGTTTCGGATTACGATCCCGGAGCCAATCAACCGAACGGTGCGAATTTTGCTGACGACAGTGCTGGATCAGTATCGCGAAGCGGTGAAAGGCATTGCGATCACGGTGCAGGACATTACCCGCGAAGCCGAACTAAACGAGGCGAAAAGCCAGTTTATCAGTAACGTCTCCCACGAGCTGCGGACTCCTCTGTTCAACATCAAATCCTTTATTGAAACGCTGCACGAGTACGGTGATGATCTGAGCGAAGTCGAACGGCGCGAATTTCTCGACACCGCAAACCGGGAAACCGATCGCCTCACCCGCTTGGTCAACGATGTGCTGGATCTGTCTCGACTGGAATCCAACAAGCGATACAGCATGGAACCCGTGGAGATTGTGCAGCCGATTGAGCAAACGCTGCGAACCCATCGCCTCAATGCCAAAGACAAAGGTATCGAGCTGTGTCAGGACATTGAGCCAGATTTGCCGCCCGTTTTTGGTAACTACGATCTGCTGCTGCAAGTGTTTTCTAACCTGATGGGCAACGGTCTGAAGTTTACGCCCGCAGGCGGTAAGGTGATGATTCGCGCCTATCTCCTTCAGTCAAAGGACGAACAGCCCCCCAGCCATGTACGGGTTGAAATTTGCGATACGGGTATCGGCATCGACCCTGAAGATCAGGAAGCTATTTTCGATCGCTTTTTCCGCGTCGAGAACCGGGTGCATACGCTGGAAGGAACCGGACTGGGACTGTCGATCGTTCGCAATATTATCGAGAAGCACCATAGCCGAGTCTATCTGGTGAGCGAAGTGGGCGTGGGGACGACTTTCTGGTTTGATTTGGCAGTGTTTAAGGAAGGCGCAGCGCTCCCCCACGAGTTGACCCCCACCGAGCATCGGGTAAAAGAAGTTAAGACGGTCAGCATTGCTGCCAGTCCGGTTTCCAGCGACGCATAGCACATCGAGAGTTCCGTCCTGGGAGACTGGTGGCATCAAATTCACGCTGCTTCAATTTCCAGCTAGTAGCCCTGTACACCGGGAATCCAGCTTGTGCCTGCTAAAGGCAGCTTTGCCATTGCCGCCGCTTCGACCGTCAGTGCAACCAGATCTTCCCGCTCCAGGTGATGCACGTTTTGCTTGCCGCAGGCGCGGGCGATCGTCGTCAGTTCCATATTCAGCGTTTTCAGATAGTTTTTTAGCCGGTGCGCTCCGACTTCTGGCTCTAGCCGCTTCTCTAAAATCGGGTCTTGAGTCGTGACGCCAACCGGACATTTCCCGGTGTGACAGTGATGACAGTAGCCGGGAGCCGTGCCAAGTTCCAGATAATCGTCGATCGCCGGATGATGCTCTCCGTTCTGAATATAGCTTTCGCTGTTGCAGCCCAGAGCCATCAGCACCGCCTGACCGATCGACACGGCATCCGCGCCCATTGCCAGAGCCTTTGCCACATCTGCTCCAGTCCGAATGCCACCGGACACAATGAGCTGGACTTTGCCTTTCATGTCCATTTCTTCCAGTGCCTCAACCGCCTGCCGCAGAGCCGCCAGCGTGGGAATGCCAACGTGCTCAATAAACACCGTTTGGGTAGCAGCCGTGCCGCCCTGCATTCCATCCACAACGACGACATCTGCTCCGGCATGAACGGCGAGCTTGACATCGTTATAAGTGCGGGACGCTCCCACTTTGATATAAATCGGCTTTTCCCAGTCGGTTAGTTCGCGCAGTTCCTGAATTTTGATCGTCAGGTCATCGGGTCCGGTCCAGTCAGGATGACGACAAGCCGATCGCTGATCCACGCCTTCGGGTAACGTTCGCATTGCCGCGACCCGCGGATTAATTTTTTGACCCAACAGCATTCCGCCACCGCCCGGCTTTGCGCCCTGACCGATCACGACTTCGATCGCATCTGCCTTCCGCACATCGTCCGGATTAAAGCCATAGCGAGACGGAAGACACTGATACACCAGCGTTTTAGAAGACCGTCGCTCCTCCTGAGTCATGCCGCCATCGCCCGTCGTGGTGGATGTGCCCATTTCAGTCGCGGCGCGTCCGAGGGCTTCTTTGACGTTGGCAGAGAGGGAACCAAAGCTCATTCCGGCGATCGTAATTGGAATGTCTAGTTCGATCGGTTTACTGGCAAATCGTGTACCTAGAACAGTCTTGGTAATGCACTTTTCTCGATAGCCTTCCAACGGGTAGCGAGTCAGTGAGGCTCCCAGGAAAACCAGATCGTCAAAGTGGGGCAGGCTGCGTTTTGCGCCCAGTCCTCGAATTTCATAGAGTCCGTGGGCAGCGGCGTTCTGGATGTAGTGGAGCGTGCGGCGATCGTATCCGGCGGATTCTTCGCGATAGATGTTGGAGGTCATGGGGAGAGGGGAGGGGGGAGAGCTTTTGCGGTAATGGGTCTAAAAGGGAATTGAGATTTTTGTTGAAAATGGTTTGCCTTTCCGGTAAGGGTTATTGCCATTTTCTGGATGAGGGCGATCGATCAAAGCCTTAAAACGAAATACGATCGCTTGCTCTAGCTTGAGCAATTCTGAATTCGCATTAGTACTCGGCGTTGCTGAATCGGGATACGAACGGTGCAAATTTAGCTTCTGCATCGCCCCCTCAATCCCCCAATGCTGGAGGACTTTGAATTCTGGTTCCCCCCAAATTGGGGGGCTAGGGGGGCGTATCATACGCTTATTCAGCAACGCCTAGTATTCCTGGTTGGCGTCAGCATTCCAGTGATAGAGCTGGCGGGCGGAGGCGATCCGTTTGAAATCCTGGGGAGTGTGGGGGAGGCTGGCTTGGTCAAGGAGGGTTTGAACGATCGCATAGTCCTCCTCGGTCATCGGTTCAAATTGAGCATCTGCGCCCAACGATTTCACGGTTCCTCGGATATAAATGACGGCTTCGTAGAGCGAATCGCCCAGCGCGTCTCCGGCGTTGCCGCAAATTACCATTCTGCCTGCCTGCGCCATAAAGCCGGAAAAGCTGCCGACACTGCCGCCCACCACAATATCGGCTCCTTTCAAGGAAATGCCGCAGCGCAAGCCTGCATCGCCATCGATGACTAATAGCCCACCGTGGGCAGACGCACCTGCCGACACCGAAGCAAAACCCTTAACGTGAACCCTGCCAGACATCATGTTTTCGGCGACTCCGGTTCCAGCGTTACCGTAAAGGGTGACGATCGCCTGTTTATTCATGCCTGCCGTGTAGTAGCCCGTATGCCCGTGGATCTCGACTTCGATCGCCGTATCGATGCCGACCGCTAGATTATGCGCTCCGTTGGGATTGACGATCGCCACTTTGTGTCCATTGGGCAATTCGGAATGGTGCAGGTAGGCATTCACCTCTCGCACAGGAGCTTGGCTCAGATCAAAGGTGTGGGTTTCGGTTGGGGAAGCAATGATTACACTGTCCATACATACATCTCCTCTGGAGCGGGTTCGTAGAGGTTTGCCTGATTTACATTGGGCAGATGGGCAAGCGATCGAAATTCAGAAGCGATCGCCACATAGTCATCGGTTTCGGCAACGATCGCAGGTTTGCAGGCAAAAGGATCGCGAACGAGGGCAAGTTTATCTGCGGTTCCCATCAGGAAGGTATAAAAGCCGTCCAGTTCCTCAAAGCCGTTTTGAATCGCCGTTTCCAGATCATCGCCTTCCTGCATCCGCCATTCCAGGAAACGGCAGGCAGCTTCGGTATCGTTGTCGGTCTCAAAGTGAATGCCACGTGGTTCTAATTTCCGCCGAATCTCGTTCGGGTTCGAGAGCGAGCCATTGTGAACCAGACAAAAATCTTCGCCTGCGGTGAACGGGTGAGCGTGTGCCGGAGTGACGGCAGATTCGGTTGCCATCCGCGTGTGCCCGACAGCATGAGACCCTTTGAGCGATCGAAATTCATATCGGTCAGACACGGCGATCGGTGTCCCGGTATCTTTGTACAAATCGATTGTGCGTCCGGCAGACAGCAGGTGAAGCTGCGGATAAGCCGACTTCAGCCACGCTCTAACCGTCTGTGGCGGCAGATCAGTCATGAGGACTGCCTGATTGCCATGAGGGTCGATCGTTGCCTTGCCCAGTTCGCTCAATGATTGGGGGAGAGCTGACCAGTCAATCACCTGATTGCCCGCGTAGAGGCTGTATTTGCGATAGGGATCGGGCAGGGTGGCGGTGAATACTGCAAGTCCGGCGGAGTCAGGTCCGCGATCGCTCATGCCAACCAGCATGGGGACAAGCAGTTCGCCGAGGGAATCGCGCAGGGATGGGGTTTTGATCAGGAGTCCGACGATGCCGCACATAAGGGGATAAGGGGTGAAGGGGTGAGGGAGATGGGGTTAGAAGAATTCCAGGTAGCGATCGACTTCCCAATCTGAAACATGGCGGCAGTATTCGATCCATTCCATGCGTTTCAGATTGATAAATTCGGGGGCGAGTGGACCAAGGGCGGATTGGATTACAGCGTCGGATTCGAGAGCGTCGATCGCCTCGCTGAGAGATTGGGGCAGGGTGCCGATGCCTTTTTCTTCGAGCTGTTCGGGAGTGAGGTCGTAGAGATTGCCGTTGAAGGGTTCGCCGGGGTCAAGTTCGCGTTCGATGCCGTCTAGCCCGGCTGCGATCACGGCGGCGGTTGCCAGATAGGGGTTGCAGGAGCCATCTGCAAGGCGCAATTCGAGCCGTCCACCAGGAATACGCACCATGCTCGATCGGTTGTTGTCGCCGTAGCTGATGTAAGCGGGTGCCCAAGTTGCGCCACTGAGCGATCGTCCCACTACCAGTCGCTTATAGGAATTGATCGAAGGGGCACAGAGAGCAGTCAGAGCATGGGCATGGGTCAGCAGTCCGCCGAGGAAGTGGTATGCCAGTTTTGAGAGTCCCAGTTGGTGCGGGTCGCTGTGGTCTTCAAAAAGATTGGTGTTGCCTTCGGCGAGCGAGCAGTGAATATGCATCCCTGTTCCGGTGCGGTTGGAGAAGGGCTTGGGCATAAAGGAGCAGATTAGCCCCATGTCGCGGGCAATCTCTGAGGCTGCCATCTTGAAGAAAATATAGCGATCGGCGGTGGTGAGGCAGTCGGTGTAGGTGTAGTTGATTTCAAACTGTCCGTTGGCGTCTTCATGATCGACCTGATAGATATCGAAACCAACCTGTTGCAGGTTATCCACCAGCTTCTCGATGTAGCCAATGCTGCGCGACAATCCTTTGTAGTCGTAGCAGGGCTTGTCGAGGGTGTCGGTGAAATCATAGGGGCGAAGGTTGCCGCGTCGGTCTTTTTTGAGCAGCATGAATTCGGGTTCGACTCCCGTGTTGAGCGTCCAGCCGTGCTGTGTGAGGCGATCGATCTGCTGCATTAGCACGTAGCGGGCATCGTAGGGGTAGGGTTTGCCTTTGACATGACCCACGCAAACAATTCGGGCGAATCCGGGCATCCAGGGAACCAGAGAAAGCGTGTTTAAATCACCAACTGCCAGATAATCTGGGCTGTTCGGTTCCATGCCCAGTCCCCAGACGGCAAATCCGGCAAATCCGGCTCCCGGATCAAGAATGTCTTCCAGATGGGAGGCAGGAACGGCTTTGGTTTTGGCAACACCGTGAATGTCTACGAACTGAGCGAGGATGAATTTGATTTGATGGGCTTCGAGAAACTGTTTGGCTTCGGTAAGGTTCATGGGTTCTGGGGAAGGTAGAAATTGTTGGAGGAATGGCAGCGGTGCGACATCGTCCCCTCGATTCCCCAAGGTTCGGGGATCTTGAGCAGTTCAACCTTTTTTATGCAAAAGAACTGCTTGCATCGGCTCAGTTTCGCCCAAAGCTGGGGGGTTAGAGGGACGGTTCGGCGAATTATCGTAACTTCTTCGATTTTTAGTGAGAGAACTGTTTGCGTCGCTACCTAATTCCGCAGCAATTTCATTCAGAGTTTGCCAAACATAGTGGCGGTAAGTTGTGTCGCACCACAAACGGTATTGGGGAATTGGAGCCTCTTCGATCGCCACAATCACGGATACGCCGATCGCCGAGGTCAGCACAATAGGACGATCGCTAGAATTAAACGATCGAAAACTGACGTTGCAGATTTGAGCAAATAGATCGTGAACCGCTTTACCTGAAAGAACGATCGCCAGATCTTGCCGCAAGACGGGATAAACCTGCGGCGGCAGATTTGAATCAGCCCGAAGCCGATGCGAAGCACTTTTCCCTTCGGGGTAATCGCCAATCTCTCCATCGTCCTCGATTAGAAATTCTGTCAGTCCCAGTCGGGCGATGCGTCCACCGTTCGCCAAAGGGAGCCAGGAATTCGGGCGATCGGGAATTGGGAATTCGTGCGCTTCCAGCCATGCCGCCGCACCTGCTCCTTTTACGCCGAATCGGGGGAGCGCAGAGACATCAGCTAAATCGACTAAATCATCTGTTTCAGAAATCAAGGGGATGATTGCGGCAGGCTTTTGCTCAAGCTTTTGCTCAAGCTTTTGCTCAAACTCAAGATGGCTTGCCTCAGGCAGCGGCGATGCCGTTTTCTGGCGGGTGTTTGCTGGGTCATAAAACGGAGTTGGGGTCACGGTGGCAGTGATCAGGAAACCATCCGATCGCCTCACCGTAAATTGACTTCCCACTTGAGATAGCTCTGGTTTGACATACGCCAGCCCAATATGGCGAGCGAGTGAGGGACTGTAAGCAATGCTGGTAATCCGTCCGGCAATGTCGCCGTTGTGAATCACCAGATGGCATTCCTGAGGCGGCGTGCCACTAAACTCGTTGAGGGTAAAACCAATCAGGATTTGTTTGGGCGAGCGATCGGCATGAATCTGGAGGCTGCGCTGGCCAATGAAGAAGGGTTTGTCAGTTTTCACTGCCCAGTTGAGGTTCGCTTCATAGGGTGTGGTGAGTCCGTCCGTGTCCTGTCCGACGATCAGGTGTCCTTTTTCCAGCCGCAGCAGCCTTTGTGCTTCCACGCCGAAGGGTTGAAGGCTGTAGGGCTTACCTGCCCGGGTTAGGGCGTCCCAAAGGACGGGGGCATTTTCGGCAGGAACGTGGATTTCGTAGCCCCACTCGCCCACAAAACCGACGCGCATGAGGAGAGCTGGAATGCCTGCCACCGTTGCCGATTGCACTGCGAGATAGGGAAACGCCGCGCTCGACAAGTCCAGATCGGTAAGCTGGCTCAGCACAGCACGGGAAAGCGGACCCGCGAGATTCACTGCCGATTGCGCCCCGGTCAAATTGACTAAACCGCAGTCCATTCGCCACATCGTATTCAGGCGAGACAGCTCGCGATAAATTGAAGCGGCGTTAGAGGTCGTCGTTGTGAAATAGAAATGGTCTTCGCCCAGCCGGGCAATCACGCCATCGTCGATCACCACGCCCGACTCGTCCAGCATCAGCGCGTAGCGGGTCATCCCGACTTTCAGATTTGCATAGCGTCCGGTGTAAACGCGCTCTAGAAAAGCGGCTGCGTCCCGTCCGCGAATCTCCAGCTTGCCCAGCGTTCCCACGTCGATCAACCCAACGCGCTGCCGCACGGCGAGAACCTCGTCCTGGATGCAGGCTTCCCGGTTTTTGTTGGGCTGCTGATAGTATTCTGGTCTGCGCCACTGTCCGGCAGACATCCACTTGGCGTTGAGGGCAAGGTGGCGATCGTGCAGCAGTGTTCTTCGCTCTGGCGTGAATCCGCGTCCGGCGAGGTGCGACATCGGCACAGGATGAAAAAATGGTCGCGCCGTCGTGGTTCCGACCTGTCCTGGTGTTTTGCCGGTCAGCTTCGCCAGAATTCGCAGCGCATTCACATTAGAATGTTTGCCCTGACTTGGACCCATTCCCACGGTCGTAAACCGCTTCAATAATTCAATATTGTCAAATCCTTCCTGAATTGCATTCGGAAAATCTTTGTATTGCAGATCTTCATCGAAATCGACAAAGTTTTTACCCTGCGGGTGAGGCACGATCGCCCAGGGATGGGACGGTGATTCTGATTCTGCGGGGAGATTGATCGCCACCGATTCCCCACCGCTGAGAAAAGCAATCGCCGACCGTGCCGCCCGTTCTCCGTCGCTTCGTTTATTCTCCGGCTGATACACCCCATTGACCCGACCGCAAGCAAATACACCCGGCAGCAGCAAATCCGGCACAAACTGCTGAATTCGGTCGTCAAAACGCATCTTTGCCCCTGCCTGATAAAGCAAATTTGCCGCTCCCGCCCAACCCACACTCATGAGAATGCCATCACAGGCGATCGTCTGACGAGATTCAATTTGCGGCTGTCCGTTTCGCATCGGACAAATCACTGCCGCACAAACGCCATCGCCTTGAGGATTTGCTTTTGCCTCATAAATTGCCTGTCCGGGATAGATTGGAACGCCTCGCTCACGCACCGTCTGTACCACTGTCGAACTCGGAATATCCGATCGCAAATCTACGATCGCCCCGACTTCCATCCCATGCGCCAGCAAATCCAGAGCCGCCCGATAACCATCCTGATTTGCCGTAAAGACGATCGCCCGGTGCATTGGCTTAACCGCATAGCGATAAATAAGCCGCTGTGCCGCCGAAGCCATCATGACGCCTGGCAAATCGTTGTTGCGAAAGACCGCAGGCTGTTCATAAGCCCCGCTTGCCACGATGACTGACTTTGCCCGCATTTTCGTCATGCGTGTGCCGTCTACTAGGGGAATCCAGAAGTCGGCATAGTAGCCTGCTGCTACTGTACCGGTGTAGAGCCGGATGCGGGGATGGGCTGTGACTGACTGAATAAGGGATTGGGTTTCGGCGGCGATCGATCGATCATCCCCAAGCTGGTAGAGTCCTACGCCGCCCGGTTTCGCGTTCTCATCCACAATCACCACATCTGCGCCTGCTTCGGCTGCGGTGAGTGCAGCAGTGAGTCCAGAAATGCCTGCGCCAATTACAAGCAAATCGCAAAAGTCATATCGCTTCGGGGTGCGTATCCAGGGCGTTTTGAAATCGACTTGCCCCAGCCCAGTTGTGCGACGAATCAGGCGTTCCCAAAAGGGAAAAAGCTTTTTGTTGTTGAACGTTTTGTAATAAAACCCAACCGGCAAGAAGGGCGATAAAAAGTTGAGAAAGCTAGCGCGATCGTGCTCCACACCTCCGAACGTATTGACTGCTTGCAGCGACATTCCTGGCTCAATTGCCGTCACGTCTGCCCGCACATTCAGCTTCTCGCCGGACTGCATCAGGGTATTCACATCATGATTCGCCAGGCTGAGAATTCCGCGTGGGCGGTGATATTTAAAGCTGCGTCCCAACACCTTTTGACCCGAAGCCCATAGCGCAGCAGCGATCGTATCTCCTGCATATCCGGTCAATACTTTCCCTTCAAACGAAAACTGAATGATTGTATTGCGATCGATCCATTCCCCAGGAATTGGCGGTAGACGATAACTCATGACTCGCCTCCGTATAAATAGGTTTGTGTCACTTCGTCAGTTAATGTATTTCGCTCTGCAATAAACCAGGTGTTGCTGGGTGCGTGACACCACCATTCGCGTTTGATGCCCGGAACATTATTTCGATAAAAGATGTAGGCTGCCCAAGTTTGATCATCTACGGAGTTAGGGTCAGGCATTTCGCGATACTCGCCGCCATACACAAATTCGCTGATCGATCGCGTACCATTAATGGGACAGGTCATTAACTTCATCGCTGCTTTTCCTGTTATTTATTAATGGGCAACTGATGCCGCGCCTTTTTCACCAATCAATTCATACCGGGTAAATCGATCGATCGAAAAGTCTTGGATTAATTCGTGCGCTCGATCGTTCGCGACGGTGTATGCCATCGTTTTGCCGCAAACTGGAGTCGCCTTAAAGCCCCAGGTTCCCCAGCCTGCATCCAAGTAAAATCCGGCGATCGGCGTTTTGCCCATCATCGGAGCGAAATCAGGCGTCATGTCTGCCATGCCTGCCCACTGGCGCACAATTTTGGCGTGAGAGAGGAAGGGAAACAGATCAAGCATGTGAGCCGCTAATTCTTCGGTGAAATCCAGCGTCGATCGCGTTGAATGCAGCTCATAGGGGTCAAGCGACGCGCCCATCACCAGTTCGCCCCGCGCCGTTTGGCTGACATAAACGTGCAAATTGCCAGACACAATAATCGGGTCAAGCCAGGGCTTCATCGGTTCGCTCACCAGAGCTTGCAGCGGATGGACGTAGAGGGGCGATCGAATTCCCACCATTTGCAGCAAACGCGGCGTAAACCCAGCAACGGCACAGAGGACACGCGGCGTTTCGATCGTCCCTCGTGAAGTTTCGACTCCGGTAACGCGATCGGACTTCACCTGAATTCCCAATACTTCCGTTTGCTGATGAATTTCTACGCCGCGCTGATCTGCCCCTCGCCCATAGCCCCAGGCGACCGCATCGTGTCGAGCAATGCTTCCCGGCGCATGATACAGAGCACCCAAAATCGGCGCGTGACCGTTACAGGTCAGATCCATTTGCGGGCAGGCTTCCTGAATCTCATCAGGACTGACCAACTCACTGTTCACACCGATATGCTTATTGGTTTCCGCCCGCCAGCGCATTGTTCGCAAGGTGGCATCGGTATGCGCCAGGGTGAAATGTCCCCGCGTCGAGTAAAACAGATTCAAATCAAAATCCTGCGACAAATCCTGCCACAAGCGCACCGACTCATCGTAAAACTTCACTCCTTCCGGCGTGAGGTAGTTCGATCGAATAATCGTCGTATTTCGTCCCGTATTGCCGCCGCCCAAATAGCTTCTTTCCAGCACCGCCACATCGGTCATGCCATAGTCTCGTGCCAGATAGTAAGCGGCTGCTAAGCCATGTCCACCCCCGCCAATAATTACCGCGTCGTAGCTCGACTTCAGGCGATCGGGCTGGCGAAACATTCGCGGTTCTGGATGGTCTTTAGTAAGGGCAAAGCGCAGCAGATTAAGCGGCATAAAACGATAGATGCATGAATTTCAGGATGAACTTAAAAGAAATATCTTTTGAGGCGTGCTAAAGGGGATACATTGCCCTTTTCAAATCTCCTTTAACGAAATACAACAGTCTTATTTCCGTGAACCAGAACGCGATCCTCAACGTGATACCTTAGCCCACGCGCCAAAACGGTTTTTTCGATATCTCTGCCGTAGCGAATTAAATCTTCCACAGCATCCGAATGGTCAATCCGAATCACATCCTGCTCGATAATGGGTCCTGCATCGAGTTCAGATGTGACATAGTGACAGGTCGCACCAATTAATTTGACGCCGCGTTGATGCGCCTGGTGATAGGGTTTTGCGCCAATAAAAGACGGCAAAAAGGAATGATGGATATTAATAATTCGACCAGGATATCGATCGCACACCTCCGACGACAACACCTGCATATAGCGTGCCAGCACCATCACATCGCCATTCACCGACTCAAACAGGTGCATGATTTTGTCGTAGGCGATCGTCTTCGTTTCCGGTGTAACGGGCACATGATAGTAAGGAATACCGTGCCACTCGACCAGCCCGCGAAATATTTCGTGGTTAGAAATGACGCAGGGAATTTCAATGTCGAGTTCTCTGCTCTGCCAGCGGGCCAGCAAATCATAGAGACAGTGATCGGATTTGGATACTAGAATCACCACCCGCTTTTTCTGCGCCGAATCCGTTACCTGCCACTGCATTTTGAATTCATCGGCGATCGGCTGAAACTGCTCTCGCAACGCTTCGATTCCAAACGGCAGCGAATCAGCAAGAATTTCCTGCCGCATAAAAAATCGCTGAAAGTCCTGATCGGCGTGGTGTTGCGCCTCCACGATCCAGCCCTGATGACTGGCGATAAAGGAACTCACCGCCGCGACAATGCCAACGCGATCGGGACAGGACAAGCTAAGCGTATATCGGCGGGAAGAAGACACGAGACCAAATTCCCATTCGGAAACTTCGTTGAATATCATCCAGCATTGTTTCCTGTCTGTCAACATTGTTTCCTAGCATGATTCACCTGCTATGATTCATAGGGGCGCACCGCAGGAGAATTGCTGCATGGCAGAAACCGTTCCCTCACACATTTCCTCAGACGTTTCCTCGCAGAAGCTGGAGCATCCCGGACTGGAGCATTACCTGGGCAATACGATTCGTGACCTGCGCCAGCAACATGGGCTGACGATCGCAGAAATCGCCGATCGCGCCGGAATTTCTCGCGGAATGCTCTCTAAAATTGAAAATGCTCAAACTTCCACCAGCCTGGAAACTCTGGAGAAACTGGCAAATGCGCTGGGCGTTTCCCTGTCTACCCTGTTTCGCAAATACGACATTCCCGAAGGCGGAGCGCAGTTGGTCAAAAACGGTAAAGGCATGGAAGTCGTGCGGCGCGGCACCAAACGTGGACATACCTACCAGCTTCTCGCCTACGATCAGGGACCAACCAAGCGATTTGAACCCTTTCTGATCACAATGGATGATGCTTCCGAAGTCTTTCCCACCTTCGAGCATCCCGGCATCGAGTTTATTCACCTGCTCGAAGGCAAGCTGGAATACCGCCACGGACGACAAACTTACCTGCTCGAACCGGGCGACTCCCTCACCTTTAGAGGCGACATTCCCCACGGACCCGAAAAGCTGATCACCCTGCCAATTCGGTTCCTGACTATTATTTACTACGACAATTTTGCGATCGACGCTCGGGCAGAGTAAGGGATTGGCATACTACATTCGCTCAAGTTCTACCCAACTCCCAAATTCAAGTTGTAGCGAGTTGCGTTGCTGAAGGTATTCACTTCAAGGAAATAGGTTCCTGTTTGCAGCACTCTGGAAATTGTTGAGTTATCACTGCCGCTCGTCACCCATTCGCCGCTATCAATCAATCCATTATTGTTAGCATCAAAGTACAAAGTAACAGAAGCCGTTGCTGCTAGACCATCGATATTGACATTCAGAGTACGGGCTGTATTCAATTTGAATTTGTAGTAATCTAGCTCATCAAAAGCCCCAACGAAATCTTGTATCGTTTGATTTTCTAAAGGGGTACCCAGGTCGTATGCGATAGCGGCTCTATTGCCCGGATCGACAGGTAAATTACCAGGATTAGGTTTCGCTTCTACAATAAGATCATAGCGAGTTGCAGAACCAAAGCTATCTACTTCAAGATAATAAGTACCGGGTAGAACGGTTCTGGCAATAGTATCATTGTCGCTGCCGCTCTCCAATCTTTCGCCGCTGTCAATTAATCCGTTGTTATTAGCATCAAAGTGTAAATTTACAAAAGTAGTTCTCGATAAGCCATTGATATTCACATTAATGTCGTTAATTTGAGGCAATGTGAATTTGTAATAATCCGAAGAATCAAATGTACCTACAAAATCCCTCGCCGTAGCCGGAAAGGTTGAAAGATTGAATGCTGTACTCGCTGTATTGCCCGGATCAGTGGGAAGATTACTCGGATCAGGGGCAGCAGCGATCGATAGATTGTATTGGCTTGAAGAACCGAATAAGCTTTCTACTTGAAGATAATAAGTGCCGGGTAGAACAGTTCGGGCGATCGTATTCCCATCACTACCACTATCGAACTGCTCACCGTTATCAATTAAACCATTATTGTTAGCATCAAAATATAGACTGACCAAAGCAGGTGATGATACACCGTCAATATTCACATTAATATTGCTGATCTGTGACAGCGTGAATTTGTAATAGTCCAGTCGGTCGGAATTGCTAACAGATTCTGAGAGCCTCATGTCACCCGAGAGGATGCCTAGATTTCGAGCGATCGCAGTTGTTTCACCTGGTTCAGCAGGAACAGAAGAAGCACGAAGGCTGTAGCGCGTACTGCCTCGACGACCAGGAAGCCGTACCTGAATGTAATAGGTTCCAGCCTCTAGGGTCGTAATAATTTGCTCTGTCTGAAAACCTGTTTGATCTGAGACTCCGACCGAAACGCGCCTTCCATTGAGTAACTTAACGCGGGCGTCTGCCTGTAGATTATTCAGCGTTAGGTGAAAGTTGATTGGACTAGAAGCTTTAAATTTGTAGAAGTCAACTCGATCGCTGTGCCCCAACGCACCGCCAGTGGCTCGATTGAGCTGAAGATTACGCGCACCCTGAAATGTATCATCAGAACGACGACGCACCATAAATATCCTTCAATATCCTTTAAGATTCACAGGCTCTTATTTTTCCCTGCTTAACCAATCGATGAACAGCTTGTAGTGACTTGAGCAAGAGCGCAATTCCTCGAAAAGACCAAACGATCGATCGCTATATTCAATCGCTACCTTGAAATCGCACTGATTCCGTCACCTGCCTTTGTTAGGATAGTTGAGCTTATTTACCTTTCCGAATCTCTTTTTCTAAGCCCCCATGAGCGAAACCACCCTGCCTGCCCTGATTCAGCAAATGCTGCAACCGGAGTTTTATCCTCATGCAGTGCGATCGCCGATTCAGCTCATTCAAACCCACATTTCCTATGTGCTGCTGACTGGAGACTATGCCTACAAAGTCAAGAAGCCATTGAATTTTGGGTTTCTAGATTTTTCAACGCTGGAGAAGCGGCTGCATTTCTGCCAGGAAGAACTGCGGCTCAACCAGCGCGGCGCAGGGGCACTGTATCTAGAAGTTTTGCCGATCGCGCAAAATGGGGAACGGCTTGAGCTTGGCGGCAGCGGCGAGCCGATCGAGTATGCGGTGAAGATGCGGCAGTTTCCCCAAGACACTCTGTTGACGGAGCTGTACGATCGCGGCGAACTGGGCGAGGAACTGCTGATCGAGCTGGCAAAGACGATCGCCACCTTTCACCGAGAAACGGACACCAACGACTATATTCGCAGCTTTGGCAAAGTCGATCAGGTGCGGCAGGCATTTGACGAAAACTACGAGCAAACCGAACAGTATATCGGCGGACCCCAGACCCAGCAACAGTTTGACGACACTCGCGCCTATACTGATCGCTTTTTCGCTGAGCAGCAGGCGTTATTCGATCGGCGGATCGCGCAGGACAAAATTCGTGAATGTCACGGCGATTTGCATCTGCGAAATATTTGCCTCTGGCAAGACAAGCTGTGGCTATTTGACTGCATCGAGTTTAATGAGCCGTTTCGCTTTGTGGATGTCATGTACGACATTGCCTACATCGTGATGGACTTAGAAGCGCGGCAGCGACCCGATCTCAGCACGGTTTTTCTGAATGCCTACGCGGAGCAAACCGGAGACTGGGAAGGTTTAGAAGTGTTGCCAATTTATGTGAGCCGTCAAACCTACGTCCGGGCAAAGGTCATTTCCTTTATGCTGAATGATCCGGCAGTTCCGGCAGCAGAGAAAGACCAGGCAAAAGCCACTGCCTCGGACTATTACCGTCTCGCCTGGGAAGGGGCACAGCCCAAACAGGGAAGTTTGACTTTAATGTGTGGATTATCTGGCTCCGGCAAAACGACCACAGCAAGATTGCTCGCCAAGCGACTGTCCAATCAATCAGGTACGGTTCACATTCGATCGGACGCAGTCAGAAAACATCTGGGCGGCATTCCCCTCGATCAGCGCGGCGGGGATGACCTGTACACAAGCGAAATGACTCAGAAAACCTATGCCCGATTGCTGGAACTGGGAATTTCGCTGGCAGACCAGGGTTATGCTGTGATTCTGGATGCGAAATACGATCGCCAATCCCTCCGCCAGCAGGCGATCGATCAGGCAAAAGCACATCATCTGCCGCTGAAAATCATTTATTGCACTGCCCCGGTTGACGTGCTGCGCGATCGGCTGATTCACCGAACTGGAGACATCGCTGACGCCACGGCGGATCTGCTGCCCCAGCAATCAATGGAACCGTTTACTACAGCAGAGCAGGCGTATGTACGGGCAATTAATACCACACAGGATGTCGCTTCGCAGCTCAACCAGGATAATGAGTAAAGACCGAATTTTTCGTAGGATGTCTTAGGCAAAAGCGCATTCATGGAATTGATGCGTGACGATGTGCTAACACATTCTGCATAGTACGCACTTAGAGGCAAATCTGGAGGCTGACAATTCATGTACCGCTTCCCAACCGATGTCGGCATTCAGTTTGCTTTGCGCGTCTGGATTGTGTTCATTCTGGTGTTCTGGCTAGTGCGGTTTCGGGCAGAGCTGGCAATTTTGCTGGGCGCGCTGGCAGGGGTGATGGCAGGCATTCTGATGACTTATTGGAAAGCACAAAAGCTGCCTGACGCCCCGCCCCCTGCGGAACGCCCTGACCATCCTCTGTTTCGGGTGAGTGACCGAATTGCAAAACGGCTCAGGCGATCGACCGAGAAGAACAATCTCGAACAGCAATCGATTCGTAAGCCGCGCCGCCGTCGGTTGGGGAAGGCGCCTAACTGGAAGCGGTAGACTGTACTTCTACGGAAGGCTGGGAACTGCGGTTGAGCTGTCCATCTAGCTGCTGAAGTTCATAGAGCTTGACGCCGATCTGGTATTCGTACTGACTTAGCAAGCAGCCATAAACATATCCGGCTCGTCCATCCAGGAAACCCAGCCGCACCAGATAGAACCAGACAAACCGCAGAAGAGGCTTAAACGGCAGCCGTACCCAAATTTTCTTCAGAAACCGCTTGCGCTGAACTGCGTCTCCGGTCAAACTCGCGCCGATCGTTCCGCGATCGTCCATGCCGTTGAGCAGGTTGTAGTACACTCTGGCTTCCCAGTTGGAATAGCGATTGTGTCGCGCCAACCAGTGATAAACATCGCGAAAATCGATGTGCAGCATATCTTCTTTTAGATAGCCAACATTGCCGTTGAGAATCACGTGTTCATGCACTTCGTTGTCGCCTGTATTGGGAATGCCCTCGGTTTGCAGGGTTTCGTAGCGTCCCTTGGCATGACGAAACAGGCGCAGATTCCAATCAGGATATTTGCCGCCGTGCCGAATCCACGTCCCCAGGAAAAAGACGCGGCGATTCAGGTAATAGCCGTCATAATCTGGATTTTGAATTACTTCTGCAATTTCATCCCACAGTTCTGGCGTGATTCGCTCATCGCAGTCTACAATCAGCACCCATTCATGCTGAAACGGTACATTGTCGAGCGACCAGTTTTTCTTCTTAGGCGATCGTCCGTTGAAGTGAAACTGCACAACTTTTGCGCCATAGCGTTCGGCAATTTCCACGGTGCGATCGTCGCTCTGGGAATCAACCACAAAGACCTCCGCTGCCCGTGAAACGCTTTCCAAGCAGGCAGGAAGGTTGGCTTCTTCGTTTTTAGCGGGAATGAGGACGGAGATGGGGAGTGACATAAGCGTGAATGAGTAGAGGGGTGGATGGGGGGATGAGAAGATGCAGGGGTGGGGGTTAGGTATTCTTGGTTGCGTTTAGCATTCCCTCGATCGCCGCTTTTAGATAGCCCAGTTGACCGTAGGCGTATGTAAAGTTGTCAAATCGTTGGGCAGGGTCGTTCCAGTGCTGGAGCGATCGGTGGAGTCCACGCAGCAATCGCTCTGTGCCTCTGGTCAGTTGGGGAAGTCCTGACCGTCCAGCAAGCTGTTCGCGATAGCATTCGCTGATGCCCTGCCACCAGCCCCGTCGCAAAAACCACTGCTGGCGAAGGCGTTCGGGCGCGACATGATGGGCAACGAGGGCATCGGGCAAATAGGCAACTTTCCAGCCTTGCGCGAGTGCTAGTTCGGTCATGTGCAGTTCTTCGTTCGACAGCAGATTTTTGCCGACTCGTCCCAGAGCGCGATCGAATCCGCCGACCTGCTCTAGAAAACTGCGACGAATCGAGTAGTTCAAGCCTCTGGGGGTTTGCCCGGGACGATCGATCCAGATGAGCTGATTGCCCAGATCGTATGCGCCCAAATTTTCGCTCAGCCCAGTTGATAACCATTGCGGCGGCGAAGCATCCTGCCAGAGCAGCGTCACTTTTCCTCCGGCGATCGCCAGTTTGTTCCACTGCTGGTAGGCATCCCAGAGGTTTTGCAGCCAGGCTGGACTGGCAATGGCATCGTCATCCAGGTAAGCCAGGATGGGGCTACGGGCAAGGTTTGCGCCTGTGTTACGGGCAACCGATAATCCTAAAGTTGGCTCGTAGCCGTAGCGCAAAAGCGGATTTTTCTGACGGGATTCGACGACTTCACGGGTGCGATCGGTTGAGGCATTATCAATGACCAGCACCTCATACGCCCCAGAGAAATTTTGATCTAACAAACTATCGATCGCTTTGCCGAGATAGTTTTCCCGGTTGTGTGTGCAAATAATGGCAGAGATCTGCGGATCGGGCATTGCGGTGTTGAATGGAACGATCGCTGTTAGAGTGCCCGAATTCGCATGGCGATCGATAGGGGAGAGTGGAGGGGGGTTTTTAGGGGCGGGTGATTTTTAGCATTTGGTTACCGCCTTTTTGCAGTTCGTAGCTAACTTGCTGGATTTCACAGCGATAGCCCTGGGCGGCGAGGGTTTCCAGAACGGGCTGGAGGTGGGGAGAAGGGTGGAGCATCAGGGTCAGGAGGGGGAAGATTCTGACCTCGTGGCAGACGCGCAGCATTTCGGCGATCGATCGCAGGTGAAAGTCCGTATCAAACTGATCCGAGTAGAGAAAGAGGAAGTGGGAGCATAAGCCCAGCTCGTATTGTCCGTCTTCAGCATTCAGGCGGGGAAGTGCTCCGGGAGTATAGCGATGCTCCGCTTTGCCGGTCTCAAAATCGGCACAAAACCGCGCTGCAACCTGCAAGCGATGCTGCTTCAAATCATTGGGCGATCGATGATACGTCCAGACCCAATCCTTCGGGGTCGCTTTGATCTGGTCAATAATACCGTCTACGACGGCAAGGACGCGCTGCTGAATCTGTTCGGCAGAAAAGATATAAATCGGATCGATCGAGTGAATGTTGTAGCCCTTTGCAGTTCCTTCAGCATTAAAGCTGGCAGGTCCATCGCCAATGCCCAGCATGGACTTCTGTAAGTCTCGATCGCTCAAGTTAAATAAATGAATATACTCATCTAGCGATCGACCAAACGGAACGACCTGATCGAGCTCCATTGCCATAATCACTTACTGCTTATTGCTAAGGGTGAAGGCGCGGAAATACTTTGCCTGCTGCTCGATCCGGGAGGCAAGCCGATCGCAGACAAGATTGCACAGCTCAAAGATCAGGTCATCGGCAACGCTGTAATAGGCAGACGTGCCCTCGCTGCGGCGGTTCAGAATGCCCGCTTGTAGCATTACTTTTAGGTGCTTGGAGACGTTCGCCTGACTGGTTTCAGTAGCTTCGACCAGATCCTGAACGCACTTTTCGCCGTCGCGCAGCACATTGAGAATGCGGAGGCGCATCGGTTCGCTCAGAACACTGAAATAATCCGCGACCTGCTGAACCACCTCACTTGGTACAGATTCCGCCGTTTTCATGCTGTCTTACCCCGCAAGCTGTAATCCCGAAAGCTGTGGCTGCCCAAGCCTCGATCGCCTAAATTCTAGCACTTTACTCTTTTATGCCAATAGAGTAATCATCTTAGCGATCGGCGGGGGAAACCTCAAGCTTTGGCAGCATCCGCGAAGCGAATCTTCAAGTAATCTTCCTCCATTTTGGCTCCAGCAGGTTGCAGGGCAGCAAGTGCTTGGGGCAGAACAAGGTTGCGGCGATGGTTGCCGATGCGAATATTCAGTTCATCGCCCGTCTTGCTTAGCTCCACCTGATTTTTGGGGATACCTGGCAGGTACACTTCCAGGCTGTACTGGTTTTGCTCCTGCACGACCCGCAGCGTCGTTTCTTTGTAATAGACCTGTGCCGGGTCTTCGTTGGCATACAGCGTTTCCTTCAGGCGATCGAGTGCCGCCATACCGCACATTTCTTCTGAAAACAGAGGCACTTCCTTCACAGGCAAAGGCCGGAAGTTATCGTGAATCTCCTGGCGATACTGCTGCTGATTTTCTTTCCACCGCTGGAAGAAGGGGTCGGTCACCTGATCGGGAATGATCCGGTTTGCCACCACCATATCGGTCGCGACGTTGTACAGGCTCAGGTAGGCATGGGCACGCAGCGATTCTTTGATCACCATTTTTTCGGGGTTTGTCACCAGCCGCACCGAAGTTTTGGTGTTGTCGGTCAGGACTTTTTCCAGAGCTTCGATCTGCTCGTAAAACTCGTAGGGCGCGTCCATTACTTCTTTGTTGGGCAGCGAGAATCCGGCGATCGGGCGAAAGATAGGTTCCACAAGCGGACGCAGCGCAGCCGAAACCGCCTGAAGGGGCTTGTAAAATCGCCGCATATACCAGCCTGCTACTTCCGGGAGGCTCAAGAGCCGCAGTGCCGTGCCTGTGGGAGCCGAGTCGATGATCAATACATCAAATTCGCCTTCGTCATAGTGCCGCTTCATTCGCACCAGGCTAAAAATTTCGTCCATGCCGGGAAGGATCGCGAGTTCTTCTGCCGCGACACCTTCCAGTCCGCGTGCCTGCAACACTTGAGTAATGTATCGCTTTACTGCACCCCAGTTCCCTTCTAGCTCCATCAGCGCGTCTAGCTCTGCGCCCCAAAGATTCGGTCGCACTTCACGAGGGGCGTGTTCTAGCTCCAGATCAAAGCTGTCTGCCAGCGAGTGAGCGGGATCGGTGCTCAGCACCAGCGTTTTGTATCCCAATTCGGCACAGCGTAGCCCCGTTGCTGCGGCGACGGATGTTTTCCCTACGCCACCTTTTCCCGTCATTAGAATTACGCGCATTGAGGCTAACTCCTTCCTGAGAAACCGTTATACTCCTTTACCTAATGTATCGGGTTTTCCCATTGTTCGGAAGTTCGGGTTATGGACTCGATTTAGGAAAGTGCTGCTTGACGACATCCCAAACGGAGCAGTGCCAGTAGTCGCTATGGGCAACGATGAGTTCCCGATCGTTGAGTTGCAGTTCGCTCCAGCCATCGATCGCAATCCGGGGTTGCCACGGCAGCGGGGTGATCCAGCTTAGCGTCCAGTCGGTGCGAATCTGGTTACCGTGTCGCTGAATCTGGTGCAGGTCGAGCCGGGGCTGGCGAAACCAGGCTTGGATAAAACCAATCATCCGACGGTAGCGATCGCGCCCCTGAAACCGATTAAGCGGATCTTTAAAAAGAACATTTTCTGCGTAAATCTCATAGGTCTGGTTCGAGGGAAAGTTGCGATAGTCAGCCTGCAAAACTTCTAAGATGTCCATAGCAGTACTTAATCAGAAAGGGGAGAGACTGGATCATTTTGCGGTGCAGAAGTCGCACTGCCTAAGCAAAAACTCACTCGTAAGAAAGCGTAGAATCAGACCGTAGGACTCTGTATTTTGGCGGTTGGTTTCACTTTTTAGATTCCGTTAGAGTTCAATTATTGCCTGGGAATGATAGGAAATGCAGCTTTGTTCTCGGCTTAAACGATCCCGGCTAGGGAATTCTGCTTATCGCGATCGATGTAAGCTGCTGTAAGACAATGCTTATAAAACTGCATCTTAAAATCGTCTGCTGACGTTACTGTTCTTTCACCTGCCATAACAACTGCTATGGAACCGACTCCTATCCTTTCCCACAAGCTTGTCGATCGCTGTCATGTGATCCTGCCTGACACGCCAAAACCGATCGGCGCAATCTACTACGATAGACAGTATTACGCTTATGTCAAATGTTTCCCGACCGTAGAAATTGCTCGCCGTAAAGCGGAACTCATGACCCAGCGCGGCAATACGGTGTTGCTCACTCGGATTCCCAAAGGGCTAGTGCTCTGGGTGCTAGAGCCGGATGCAAAGCCAGTTCCAAAGCCAGTTCCAAAGTCAGCGTCGAACCCAGTTCCAAAATTAGCTC
>NZ_JACJOR010000049.1:0-9246 GCF_014695615.1 Leptolyngbya sp. FACHB-711 | reverse complement strand
CGACAAACCAAATAAATGACAAACGAAATGAATGACAAATCTACTGAGGTATTTCTGAGCTGGACGAATTCAAGATAGTCTTTCAAGAAAATTTATTTTCGCAATTTTGTTGCTTAGGAAATTCTTTGAGGAACTCTATCAGGAACGATCGTCCTGAATGAGAAGCTGTTCTGGTCGAAGTCTCCCTTCTGGTAGATATCGGTCTTCCCTACGAATTGGAAGCTGAGTAAATAAAGGCTTTGTTTGCAATTCTTGAGAGAGATACCTCAATTTTGCAGTTTGTCGCTATAATTACCATCAACAAATTCTGAAAGAAGTTTACAAAACTTAAACTAATCGTTACAAACACTTATATTTTCAAGGCAATCAGCAATGGCACAGGTGTCTAACGCACAGGCAAAACTAATCGATTTTTTGAAAGATGAGCTGGCAGTTCCGACTCAGGCAATTGCCTTTGCGCTGCGGCAACCTCATCAGGGGGTTAATCTGCTGCCGATGATTCTCTGGCAGTATGGGCTGATCACGACCGAACAGCTCGATCGCATTTTTGAATGGATGGAAACAGCTTGAGAACGCGGAACGACGCAGCCTGGACGGAGGCAGTGTGGATTTCCGCCCCTTTATAAATAAGACAAAGTATTTAGAATTGTGAATAAGATGCTTCTCAGAGTGAGATGATTTCCCCCGCTGGGGGCAGGATGCTCATTCTGAGACAGGGCTATTCTTTTGAGGATGTGTTTTTGCGATTGGCAGTACGCTGCACCGGATCGATCGCCAGAAAAATTCTCATTTAGCCCACTAAACCTATAAGAAAGGAAACGCTGTACAAATGGCGATAAAAAATCAACCTCAGCCCTCCCGTTTCCGCCAGATAAGCAATATTTTGCTGCTTGTCTCAGGGCTGTTCCTGCTGGCAAACATCTTTTTGCCGAATCTATTCGGTTCGCAGGTTCCCCGCGTGCCCTATAGCCTGTTTATTCATCAGGTGCAGGATCAGGAGGTGACACGGGTTTCTGTCGGGCAAAACGAAATTCGCTATCAGCTCAAAGCGGATAATGACACCGCTGGGCAAGTTCTGGAAACCACACCGATTTTCGACCTGGAATTGCCCAAGCTGCTGGAAGACAACGGCGTTGAGTTTGCGGCTGCACCTCCGCCCAAAAATAACTGGATTGGCAGTGTCCTAAGCTGGGTGGTTCCACCGCTGATCTTTGTGGCAATCTGGCAGTTCTTCATCAGTCGCGGCAGTGGTGGACAGCAGGGTGTGTTGTCGATCGGTAAGAGCCGTGCCAAGGTTTATGTCGAAGGCGAAGCGGATAAAGTCACTTTTGCAGATGTTGCAGGGGTGGAAGAGTCTAAAACTGAGCTGGTTGAAATTGTTGATTTTCTGAAAAGTCCGCAGCGATTCACCCAGCTCGGCGCACGGATTCCGAAAGGGGTGCTGCTGGTTGGTCCTCCCGGAACCGGGAAAACGCTGTTAGCAAAGGCGGTTGCCGGAGAAGCAGGAGTTCCATTCTTCAGCATTTCGGGTTCGGAGTTTGTGGAACTGTTTGTAGGCGTTGGGTCTTCTCGCGTGCGCGACCTGTTTGAACAGGCGAAAAAGCAGGCTCCCTGCATTATCTTTATTGATGAGCTGGATGCGATCGGTAAATCTCGTGCCAGCAACGGCTTTTACGGCGGCAACGACGAGCGCGAGCAAACCCTGAACCAGTTGCTCACTGAAATGGATGGCTTTGCCGCAGGCGACCGGACCGTGATCGTACTGGCAGCCACCAACCGTCCTGAAACCCTCGATCCGGCGCTGTTGCGCCCTGGTCGCTTCGATCGTCAGGTCTTGGTCGATCGCCCCGACTTACAGGGAAGATTGGCAATTCTCAACATTCACTCTAAGGATGTGAAGCTGGGTCCCGATGTGGATCTGAAGGTGATTGCTACCCGCACTCCCGGATTCGCCGGAGCAGATTTGGCAAACCTGGTCAATGAAGCTGCACTGCTGGCAGCCCGAAATAACCGTCAGGCAGTGGCTCAAGAAGATTTTGCTGAAGCGATCGAGCGCGTTGTGGCAGGTCTGGAGAAAAAGAGTCGCGTCCTTAACGAGAAAGAGAAAAAGATCGTTGCCTACCACGAAGTTGGACATGCCATGGTAGGGTCAGTGATGCCCGGATCGGGTCGAGTCGAGAAGATTTCGATCGTGCCTCGTGGCATGGCAGCTCTGGGCTATACGCTTCAACTCCCGACCGAAGACCGTTTTCTGATGAGCGAAGCTGAGCTTCAGGGCGAAATTACTACGCTGTTGGGCGGGCGATCGGCAGAAGAAGTGGTGTTTGGCAGCATCACGACCGGAGCCTCCAATGACCTGCAACGGGCAACCGATCTGGCAGAGCGTATGGTGACAACCTACGGTATGAGCAAAGTTCTGGGTCCACTCGCGTATCAGCAAGGACAGCAGAATACCTTCCTTGGTGGTGATACGAATCCGCGTCGGATGGTCAGTGCCCAAACCGCAGAGGCGATCGATCAAGAAGTGAAAGGCATTGTCGATCGTGCCCACGAAACGGCTCTCACCCTTTTGAGAACTAATCGAGATTTGCTGGAAACGATCGCGATCAAGCTGATTGAAACCGAAGTGATCGAAGGGGAATCGTTGACGCAACTGCTGAGTCAGGTGAAGTCGATCGACGCCGAAGTGATCGAAGTCGCTCAAGCAGATCAGATGGCAGCAGCCCACTAGTTCTTGATGGCTTCGCTAAGCCTTCGGAATTAACCGAATGAATTGAATGAATTAAAGGGGCGATGAGTGGTACACAAACCATTTCTTGCCCCTTATTTTTGTGTATTTATTTTGCGTATTTATTTTTATGCGTTTAGTTTCGTCACTGGATCGGGTGACACAAAATTTGCTGAAGGCGATCGAGCAGTTTAGAAATGGGGATGCCATCCGGCAAGACTTCGGTTGCGATTCCTTCTTTAGACAACTGCAAAACAAACGATTGCCAGAACGCGACGAACTGCTGTTGCTCGGCGAAGAGGCTTGCTGCGTCAGGGACGGGTTGTTCTCCTCCTAGGGAAATGGGTTGCGGGTTCCAAACCAGAATCGGAGGCTTTCCTGGCATTTGGGCGAGTTCGTTCGCCATCTCAGGCAGTTGTGCTGGAGTATGACCGGGATAAACGCAAAACAAAAGTAGATTGACGCTGTGATGCTGAAGCTGATGCAGGACATCCGCCCAGGATTGAGCGACGGTACTCTGTAGTCCTGCCATTTGAAGATACTGAGCGATCGCCTGGGGGGTATGGGGCAATTTTGGCACGTTCACCTCAGCTCTGCCGATTGCCTCTGTTGACTCCTGCTGCGGCTTGAGAGAACCAGAAGCGATGCTCCCTTCGGGGAACTGCAAAGCAAGCGTCTCCGCAAGGGAACTGCTCTGGGCTACAGCAGGATTGGCTGCAAGTTGGCTATAGTCAACAATAAGCACATGGGGCGTCCAGTTCATTCCTGCCGCCATCTGGATCACTTGCAGCAAATCCTGGAGCGGGCAGTGAAGCTGTTCCTCTGGGCTGTCCCACGCCCCAGATAGACAGGGGAACACTCGCAGTGCCGGAATGTGATTGGCTGCTTCTGTTGCTTTTACCGTTAGTGTGACCAAGGGCAAGTTTGCCAGACAGGAAGACTGGCTCAACTGATGCAATGTGCTTGCCGGATCAGCAATATTCTGGTCTAAGAGCAGGACATCGGGCTTCCAGACTCGTGCCAGTAAATCTGCCTGATCCAGATCCTCAACTTCTAGCACCCGGCACTGCTGCTGATGAAGCTGGTTGGCGAGATGGGTGGGCTGTTGCCCCTGCGCTGGATTCAGGTAGAGAATCGTCAGGTTGGACTGCGATCGTTCTATCGCAATGGGTGTTCTTTTGATCAGCCGATCGAGGCAAGCCTGCAAAGCTGTAACCTGCACAGGCAAACTCAAAAAGCCATCGGCTCCATTCTGATACGCCAAATCTTTTTCCACCCGCATTGTGGTGACGACGACGGGAATGTGCTGCGTTTCGGGGTCGGTTTTGAGAAGTGTCAGCACGTCCCACCCAGACAGCAGCGGCAAAATTGGATTCAGGAAGATGATGCCCGGCTGGAGCCGCCGGATTTTTTCCAGGGCTTCTGTTCCCGATCGGGCAATGGCTGCCCGGTAGCCCAAGCCCATCAACTGGTGCGTCAACCCCTCAACTGCGAGCGTGTCTGCCTCAATCACGATCGCTATCCGATTACGATGCCCCGCCTGGTTTAATGCGGGCGATCGAAAATGCGACATGACCTGCGGCGGACTGGGCGGCAACAGCAGCGTGAACTCACTGCCGCGACCTTCCTGAGAAGTAAAGGTGACATCGCCACCATGCAGCCTGGCAAGTCGCTGCGTCAGGACTAAGCCCAGCCCCGTTCCCTCAAATCGACGCGTCATCGGGCTTTCAAGCTGCTGAAACTTCTGGAAAATGAGATGCTGCTTCTCCGCTGGAATTCCAATTCCGGTGTCCCAGATCGTAAACGCGATCCAGCCTTCCCAGGTTTCAACCCGCAGCCCCAGTTCCCCCTCCAGCGGGGTAAATTTAATCGCGTTTGTGAGCAGATTGGTGAGCATTTGCCGTAGCCGCAGCTCGTCCGCAATCAAATTGTGCAAATCAGGCTGGATGTTCAGTGTAAAGCGCACCGGGGGATGGTGAGGCAAGGCAGAGTCGGTGTGTTGCTCAACCATTTGGAGCTGACAGGCTTGCTCGTAGGCACGACGGCACACTTCTTCGATCGCCACGGGTTCTGGCAGCAAGTCAAGCTGTCCGGTTTCAATCCGAGTCAAGTCGAGAATGTTGTTGACGATTTGAATCAAATGCCGACCGCTCTGGTGGATTAACTGGGTGTAGCGTGCCTGGCGATCGTTCAACGCGCCGAGTGCCTGCTCCTTAAGCAGACTGGATAAGCCCAAAACTGCCGTCAGCGGTGTTTTCAATTCGTGGCTAATGCAGGCGAGAAATTCATCCTTCAGGCGGTTTAACTGCACCAGGTCTGCATTTTTGGCGGCGAGTTCCTTGGCCACCTGCTGCTGTTCGGTGATGTCCTGTGCCAGCACCAGCCAAAGGGATTCAGTTTGGTGCAGGCAATACCAATTCGGGTCAGGATTAAAACTCAAGGTTGCCAGTTTAAACTGGGGCAGCCAATCTGCCTGAGATTCCAATTCCCAGTGAGAAACAGCGTCATTTACCCTGCTGGAAAACGGCGACGTAGCCGAAGGCTGGCTTGTGGTTCCCATCGACACTTTCATAAACTGCCAGATCCGCTCCTGACCGTTTTTCATCGGGCACAGGCAAACGCAAGCATCGGGCGTTGTGCCAATCCGGCAAAGACCTGTAGCGTCGGCTTCTGGAGAAATTTGGCTAGCGGTTGCGTTCCAGTTTTCCCAGTCGCGGTTGCTTTGTCGTTCCACAGCAGGAGCGTCAAGGCGTGGAGGAACGCTGGCAGGCATTTTCTCAGCGGTGGCAGATCCGGTCTCAACTGAAAGCACCGCGTGCCGCTCAGCAGATTCTAGAGCCAGGGCTGCCTCGCACTGCACCTGATGGGGGTCACGCAGTTCGCCGATTTGCTGTCGCCATGCCAAATTTTGCGCGATCACCTGGCCGGCAGCGGTTTGCAGCATCAGGGGAATGGGCAAGCGTTCTAACAGTTCGACCAGCGGATCGGGGGCAGCAGACGGTTGTAGGGGAACGGACTTTTGGGCTGCCGGTTTTCCATCTGTGGGTTTTCCAGCTAAGGAATGACGCGACGCTGTACCCGAGGCTTGCCACTGTTCTTCGACCGTCTTCACCTCTTTTGCAGAGGCACGCTTTTTTGATGCCTGTTGGGTTTTGCCGGCTTTTGACTCACGCTTTGGCTCGCGAACCGTTTCAACGCTGAGCGGAGGGGTCTGGTGCGAGAGAAATTGCAGAAGACTGAGGCGATCGACTAAGCCGACAAAGTGGTGATTCGCGTCCAGCATGCCCCAATGCTGCTGATGAATCTGACCCAGATGGGGCTGGAGCTGATTGACTTGCTGATCAGCTGGCAGTAGGGTTAAATCTTCCAAAAGCATCTGTCCCTGTTGCAGGGCAGTTTGACAAAGCTGATAAATGCTCTGCTGAGCTTCTGTCGGTGCAGGTGTCGGTGCGGGCGAGTTTGTCTCCTGCTGCTGATCGGCTGATCGAATTCCCGATCGAATTCCCGCTTTAGAGAACTGGGGAGACACCCCGGGGGGCAAATAGGGCAAAAGCCGCAAAAGCCGCAGCACGCCGATCGGATAGCTCTGCTGGTCCAGCACCACAATTTGTTCACAGCCACGCTGACGAAAAATCTCCCACGCCTGGGCAACAGAATTCGTCACGGCGATCGCTGGAACAGAAACTAAAAACTTCTTGAGACGAACAGTAGCCATGAATTCATGCCGGGAAAGGTTCAAGAGACAAGCTGTGGCGCATGGGACAGCTCAAGGAACAGGCTTGCGGAAATAAAAGGCAGAACAGCGGAAATAAAAGGCAGAACAAAAGCAAAGCGTGGAAGCGGTTTTGAAAGGCGATCGTAGAAGTCGTCACACGACAGCGTATGCCAAGATCGAGCGAAACAGTAGGAATAAAAGCGCGACAGGTAACAGGGGTGATCAAAACTTAATCAGCCGAAGAAAAGCTCAGATTGACTGCATTTCAACGAATGAAGCGAACAGTGAGAGCAAAACCAATCCGATCGGGTAATCGAGTCAGGGTAGACGAGGGAAGGGTGGATCAGGAACTCGATCGCAACCTCCTAATCTGCTGGAAGGACATCTGGAGAGCGTACCTCAATTATGACGGCAGAAGGACTGAACCAACGGCTTTTTCAACTACAATGAATGTTAAGTATTCTAAGCATGACTGATATTTTTGCTTGGATTGCTTGTTTGAGCTTGTTTGAACTGATTGACTGACAAACAATAAACGACTCTGGCTTTCCCTCTGGTTTCTTCTGTTGTTCAGGTTGTTGTCCAGACTGCGATCCAGGTCGTATGGCTCAGGTATTTGTCTTCCACGGGTCGCCTAGCCTTGCGTTCACTTCTCTCGATCGGGATTCTTGCTGCCACAGCCGTTGTTCAGAAGCTGTCTGAAGCCTTAAAGCAGTCTGCTTCTGGTGACCAAGGGATAGTTGACTATGCCTTGAATGCTTTCACCGATACAGCAGATCTATTCAATTTTGTTCAGTCCAATCATGTAGACTGCCTGCTGCTTCAGGCGAACCCAACGCTGCAAGTCTTGCTCGACCAGCTCAATCGAGAAGCTATTTTTCTACCCACAGTCATCATTCAGCCTGAACCTGAGCGACCCTTGAGCGATTGCCAGTTTACTTATCACGCCGCAGTGCGACAGCTCAGTGTCCAGCAACTCGGACAGCTTGGGCTAGCAATCGACCAGGCAATCAGCAAATTTATTCAGCTTTCTCCGGGTAGCGCTGAGTCAGGTATGCCAGTGACCGCGACTGCGATCGAGGCTCTCGCAACCCACAAATCCCTGATGGAACAGCAGCTTCGTCTCGCCGAAAAACTTAAAGAGCGACTGGGTTACCTGGGAGTTTACTACAAGCGCAATCCCCAAAACTTTCTGCGTCACATGGCGCTAGAGCAGCGGGATGACCTGCTTCGGCAGCTCAAGGCAGAATATCGGGAAATTATCCTAATTTACTTTCTGAATGAGCCGTCGCTCAACGAGCAAATCGACAACTTTGTGAATGTCGCCTTCTTCGCTGATGTCCCTGTTTCGCAGATCGTTGAGATCCACATGGATTTAATGGACGAGTTTTCCAAGCATCTTAAGATCGAGGGGCGCAGCGACGAAGTTTTGCTGGATTATCGGCTCACGCTCATTGACACGATCGCCCATCTCTGTGAAATGTATCGCCGCTCAATTCCGAGAGAATCCTAGCCAAGAGACAGTTCTTGAAGGGTTCCTGCAAACTTGAGCAGGGCTAGAGACGAAGGCAAACTGCCCACAAAAGCCTGCATTGCTGAATCAAAACAGGCTGAGTATGATGGTATCTTTGTGGTGAATTCATTCGCAATACGCCTTGATTGCTTGGTTAAAGCATTCAGCTAAGGCAACCACCCCTCTCTATGCTCCATGAGTCCCCTTAAAAAAACTTACATTCTGAAGCTTTATGTTGCAGGCAATACACCCAACTCGGTACGAGCGTTAAGAACGCTGAACAATATCCTGGAAAAAGAGTTTCAGGGGGTGTACGCACTTAAAGTAATCGATGTTCTTAAAAATCCTCAGCTTGCTGAAGAAGATAAGATTCTAGCCACTCCTACCCTGGCAAAAATTCTGCCGCCTCCGGTGCGGAAAATTATTGGCGACCTCTCCGATCGAGAGCGAGTTTTGATTGGGCTAGACTTGCTCTACGATGAGCTTCAGGAGGAAGAAACCGAAATTGAATCGATCGAGGAACCGGAATAAGGCGATGGGGTAATTAGTAATGACTGAATTTTTCTGACAGGCCTGATATTACAAAGGAGTTGTGATGAAACTGTTTTAATCTCGACTGCTGAGAATCCCACCTTTTAAGCAACTTAAAGCAATCAGTCACCAAGCAATCAGTAATTAAAAGCAATAAATAACCACGCAACCAGTAACACCGTAGCAGTCAAGTCACGCTGCGTAAGCATAAGTTCTAGCAGGAAATCATGCTGCCTGACCAAGGGCACAGCGCAGTAAATTTTCAAACGCGATGGAGAACATTACCAAACCCTTTTCCATTTATTTGCTATATTTTCAAACTTGTCTCTTTTAACAAATTGATTTTAGGTGAAGGCTACGTTAACCCATGACCCAGATTAATCAGGATGGACAGCTTAGCAGTCAAAATGGTCAAACCCTGTTAGGGGTTCAGAAAATCCGTACCATGATTGAAGGCTTTGATGATATTAGTCATGGGGGGTTGCCTGCGGGCAGAACAACGCTTGTGAGCGGCACATCGGGAACAGGGAAAACGCTATTTGCAGTCCAGTTTCTCTACAGCGGCATTATTTATTTTGACCAGCCCGGAATTTTTGTCACCTTTGAAGAGTCGCCTGCTGACATTATCAAAAACGCTTTTAGCTTTGGTTGGGATCTGCAAAAGCTGATCGATGAAGGCAAGCTGTTTATTCTCGATGCGTCCCCCGATCCCGAAGGGCAGGACGTGATTGGCAATTTTGATCTTTCCGCATTAATCGA
>NZ_JACJOR010000489.1:0-2866 GCF_014695615.1 Leptolyngbya sp. FACHB-711 | reverse complement strand
ATCGTTTAATGAATTTAATGTCATTTTGTGCCGCAATGTTTTAATCTATTTTAATTCCACTCTTCAGCAGCAGGTGCATCAGCTTTTTTATAACAGCTTGTGTAAGTTTGGCATCTTAGGCTTGGGCAAACAGGAATCAATTCGTTTTACCCCCCATGAGGCAGATTATGAAGAAGTTGCCCAGGGGCAGAAACTATACCGGAGGCGGAATTAATGACGGCGGGGCTGATCGTCATGGGTACTTCTTTGGGGGGATTATCCGCACTACGAACTGTGTTAGGAAGTTTACCAGGAGACTTTTCAGTACCCGTTGCGATCGTGCAGCATCGTCATAAGGAGTCAGACTATACCTTGAGTTGCTATTTGCAGCAGTATGTTTCCTTGTTGATTCGGGAAGTTGAAGACAAAGACGAAATCCAGCCTGGACAGATCTACCTCGCGCCTGCGGACTATCATTTGCTCGTCGAACCCGGACACTTTTCCCTGTCAACTGATGATCCTGTCTCTTATGCCCGTCCGTCGATCGATGTGTTGTTCGAGTCTGCGGCAGAGGTTTATCACCGTGACTTAATTGGCGTAGTGATGACGGGTGCGAATCAGGACGGTGCAAGAGGTTTAGTACAAGTGAAAGCCAAGGGGGGTGTGACCGTTGTGCAAGACCCGCAAACTGCCGCAAGCTCAATTATGCCCAAAGCTGCGATTGCCTCTGTTTCGGTAGACTGGATCTTACCCCTTGAGCAAATTGCTCCCTGTCTCGTTCGCCTCTGCGATTCTTAACCCGAGCTAAGCTATGCCGCTTGAGTCCAGCGTAAACATTTTGCTTGTTGATGATCAGCCGGAAAATCTGCTGGCACTGGAGGCGTTGTTAGAGCCTTTAGGAGAAAATCTGGTACGGGCGCACTCTGGGGCAGAGGCATTGCGCTGTTTGCTCAATCAAGATTTTGCCGTCATTTTGCTCGATGTCCAGATGCCTGATCTGGATGGGTTTGAGACCGCGACACTGATTCGCAACCGTACCCGATCGCGCCAAACGCCGATTATCTTTCTGACGGCATTTAGCAACAACGAGCAGTTTATGTTCAAGGGTTATGCGCTGGGCGCGGTCGATTACCTGATTAAGCCGATCGATCCGGCAATTCTCAATTCTAAAGTGGCAGTCTTTGTCGATCTGTTCAAAAAAACAGAAGCACTGCGACAGCAGACCGAACGGCTTAAAGTCATGAATGCGGAGCTGCGGGTAACTGAAGAACGGTTTCGCTTGCTGAGTACCTGTTCGCCTGTGGGTGTGTTTATCACTGACACCGCAGGACGCTGCACCTATGCCAATCCGCGTTTTCGAGATATCTGCGGCTTGAGTGAGGCAGCTTCTTTGGAGCAGGGCTGGCTTCCGACAGTTCATCCTGACGATCGCGAACGGGTTGCGGCAAGCTGGACGATGCATCTGCAAGAGCCAGAGGAATATACGGAACAGTTCCGATTTCAGACGACTCATCCCGATCATTATCAAGCGGATCAACATCAAGTGGATCAATCAGGTCGGGCTGCTGAAACCACCGCGCGCTGGGGCTATGTACGCTCTGCTCCTCTCCTGTCAGATCAGGGAGAGATGATCGGCTATGTGGGGACGATCGAAGACATTACCGACCAAAAGCAGGCAGAAGCCATCCAGGCACAAATCATTCGTGAGCAGGCAGCCCGTCAGGAAGCTGAAGCTAGTAACCGAATGAAAGATGAGTTTCTCGCCATTTTGTCCCACGAACTGCGAACTCCGCTGAATGCCATGCTGGGCTGGTCAAAGTTGCTTCGCACACGCAAATACGACGAATCAATCACGCATCGCGCCCTAGAAATCATCGAGCGCAACGCCACCTCGCAGGCACAGCTCATTGATGACATTCTCGACGTTTCGCGAATTATTCGCGGCAAACTTCAGCTTAACTGTGTTCCAACCCTGCTCAAGCCGATCGCAGAAGCCGCCCTAAACTCTGTTCAGCCTGTTGCCGCCTCAAAGTCGATCGCGCTTATTCCCCAATTTGAAACCACCGCCACTCAGGTCTGGGGCGACTCGATACGGCTCCAGCAGATTATCTGGAATTTGCTTACTAACGCAGTGAAATTCACGCCTGAGAAGGGAGAAGTTACCCTGCGGCTGGCAGTCGAACTGCTTCCTGACCGTCTGAAGCAAACCCTTCAGATTCCGAGTTCAAAGGCAAAAGTCTTCTTTGAGTCCGATCGCTGTGCCGTGATCGAGGTGATCGATACCGGAGTGGGCATCAGTGCAGAGTTTTTGCCCTATGTGTTTGAGCGGTTCCGGCAGGCAGACAGCACCACCACCCGATCTCACAGCGGATTGGGGCTGGGCTTGGCAATCGTGCGACATCTGGTCGAACAGCATCACGGCACGATCGAGGTAGACAGTCTCGGCGAAAATCAGGGTGCGAAGTTTACGGTGCGGCTTCCCCTGCTTCAGTCCACTTCCCCTGGCTCTCCAGCGGGGCGATCGGCTTTTGGGGAAACTGAGAGCCAATCGGCTCCTTCCCGACTGGACGGCTTAAAAGTGCTGGTTGTAGACGATGAGCCAGATGCCCGTCAGTTCCTCACCTTTCTGCTAAGGGAAGCGGGCGCGAACGTTACAACTGCCGATTCCGTCGAAACTGCCCTGACTGCGCTCAACGCTGCCGAACCCGATTTGCTGATCAGCGATATTGGGATGCCGGAACAGGACGGCTACTCTCTGATTCAACAAGTTCGCACTCGCGGTTCTGCCATTCCTGCCATTGCCCTGACTGCCTATTCTAGAATCGAAGACCGCACCCAAATTCTCTCTGCCGGATTTCAGCAGCACCTTTCAAAGCCGATCGACCCC
>NZ_JACJOR010000488.1:0-17038 GCF_014695615.1 Leptolyngbya sp. FACHB-711 | reverse complement strand
GACCCCAGGCGGGAGCAACAGGCTGCACGCTTCCGGTTAATCCGTAGGCGTCGGACACCCACATGCCCGGCCCAAATAGACCCGTAAGGTGGAATGCCCCGAATCCAAAACAGAGCAAACCAGAAAGGAACAAATGAATTCCAAACATTTTGGGCAAGTCTAGTGCAGGCTCACCCGTACGCGGATCTCTAAAAAGTTCTAAATCCCAGTAGACCCAGTGCCAGCAGGCAGCCAGGAATAGCAAACCAGAGAGAATAATGTGAGCAGCGGCTACGCCTTCAAACGACCAGAATCCGGGGTCAACGCCCGTTTCGCCCGTAATGCCCCAGCCGCCCCAAGAGCTAGTGACGCCGAGACGCGCCATAAAGGGCATCACGAACATCCCTTGCCGCCACATGGGGTTGAGTACCGGATCGCTCGGATCAAAAATTGCTAGCTCGTAGAGTGCCATCGAGCCAGCCCAGCCTGCCACCAGCGCGGTGTGCATCAGGTGTACAGCAATCAACCGTCCTGGGTCATTCAGGACGACTGTGTGTACGCGATACCAGGGTAGTCCCATCGACTACGCTCCTCCTACTATAAATTTCAACGCTTCCTTCAGCCTTTTATTAAGGTGTCTAATACTGGTTAGCCTACCAGATTATCGGAGCACCCGATCGCACGATTGACAACTGTTGCTCAACCTCTTGTCTAATCAGACTTAAGGAGTTTGGAGACTGGATTGTTTTCCTTGAAAAAAACAATTTGGACAGTTTGGCAATCCGCTTGTAAAAATGAAAGTGTATAAAGAAGTGTAACTAGTGCGAGAGGCGAATGCAAGCATGACTCAAACTGGCGCAGAAGAACAATTAACGCCCTCAGAAGCCCCTGATGCAGCGCAAACTCCGGCAAAAGTTTCGTTCGGTGGAACTATTAAGTTTGTTAAAGAAAACAAGGAAGTTATCGTAGCAGACGGAGCTAATCTCCGCTTTAAGGCATTGGAAAACGGGATCGACCTGTACACCTTTATGGGCAAGATGATGAGCTGCGGCGGCTACGGTCAGTGTGGAACCTGCGTTGTTGAAGTTGTGGAAGGGATGGAAAACCTGTCGCCCCGCACGCCAACTGAGGAGCAAAAGCTGAAGAAGCGATCGACAAATTGCCGCCTTGCTTGCCAAACGCTCGTTCACGGCAGTGCCAGCATTGTGACAAAACCCGCTAAGTCGTCCTGATCATTCTGTTTTGGTCAGGTTGAGGTGTATCCTTAGACCATGGATTGTTAACAAAATGATCTAGAGGCTGGGTTTCATGCAAGTTAATGATTTAGGTTTTGTTGCAACGATTTTGTTTGTCCTGGTGCCTGCGGTATTTCTGATTATTCTGTATATTCAAACCGCGAGTCGGCAGAACAACCCGTAAGATTAATCAGTTTGTAGAGTCGTTTATCGGACTACGAATTGGGACTACGAATTGTTTGTCGCTTGAGCAGTCGTGACTCAAGCATAATCGAAAGTGCCAGGGAGCTTATCTTCTGGCACTTTTTAAGTTGATTGGTTGAGGTGAATCAGGGATGCAAAAGCGGTGTGAGTTCAGGCATTCCCTACTTCCAAAAGGCTGAACTGTTGCCGTTAGCTTCCCGATCGCACCAGCAGCACCGGGCAGTTGGCGTACACGCGCACATAGTCTGACAGCGATTGTCCCAGCAGGCGATCGAGATCCGGGAGACCTTTGGCGATTGAAGGACGGCGATCGGGCGAACCGAGAATCAACAGATCGACATTTAATTCTTCAGCCACCTGACAAATCCGTTCGCCAGGCTTGCCTTCCGGCGCAACACACTTGTAATTAATTCCTTGTTTTTTAGCTTCTGTGATTGCTGGAATCAGCACCGGGTCTTCGTTAGGATTTGCAGCAATTTCGCCAGGCTTGAGTTTCAGGTCAGAATTGGCGTGAACCAGAATGAGTTGACCGTTCTTGATGTCTCGCACAAGGGAGATCGCTAGCTTTAGAGAGTCTTTTGAAGCATCTGACTTATCCAGAGCAACCATGACTCGACTAATTTTCTTAACAAAAAGCTCGTCCTTCACGAGCAGCATGGGACGAGATGCAAGCTGAAAAACGTATTGGCTGACTGAGTTTTCTAGAATTGACTGAATCCGCTTTAGACCACGCGAACCCATAATAATGAGATCCGTGTCAATCTCTTCGGCAACGCGACAGACAATATCTTTTGGATCGCCTTCGCGTAGCACTGCATTGACCTGTGCAGGGTCGAGATTCAGGGTTTGGATGGCGTTTGCCAGAATTTTGCCGCCTTCTTCCCATTTTTGAGTCATTCCCTCAGCGGTGACTTGGGGTGAAACGACGTGTAAAACAGTAACCTTGGCATGCTGGATCATGGGAACTTCCATGAGAGCTTTGAGCATCTCTTCGGTATGTCCCATGCCAGAGTTTGCCAGCAAAATTTTTTCTATCATAATTGCTCCTTAACCTTAACCCGAGGCTGCTGATGAGTTCTCGGTCAATCATGAATTGCTCTATGACTCAGTCTAGGACAGCTTGTAGGTAAAGGAATGGACAGAAAAATAATCGTTTCAATTAGTTAAATCAGGTCAATCAATTAGGGCGATTGTTTCTTAATTAGAGAGATTTGTTCTTACACTGCTTTTTACTCGAAGTCAATAGTTTTTATCGTTTTGATAACTTTAATTTGAGCCGATCGCACTTAACGGGTGGTGCTGAAAAGCGCTGATAACAGAAGTATTTAGCAAATCGATCAGGCAACAAAGACGGCTTGAGATATTAGGAAAAGCTTATTTTGTTTCTAAGTTTTACGTTTAAACCGATGCAAAAAATATTATAAAAACAGGATGATACTCCTTAGCCTTGCCTGGTTTAACGATGCCACAGATTGATCCTTCTTCCGCTCAAGCCATTCAATCGATCGATTCTCAAACTAATCCCCAATGGTTTGACTATCCCATTCGCGTTCACCCTCATCATACTGATCATGGCGGCATTGTCTGGCACGGTTCTTATGTTGTCTGGTTAGAGGAGGCGCGGGTTGAGGCTCTGCGGTCGATTGGGATTGACTATGCAGATTGGGTTACCCTTGGCTGTGAATTGCCCGTAGTAGAGCTTTCGATCCGCTACCATCGCTCGATGCGGCTGGGAATGCAGGGAATTGTAAAAGCCAGGATGGTGCAGGCTCAGGGGGTGCGAATTTTTTGGGACTACCGTATTGAGTCACCGGATGCCCAAGAGCTGTATATCACTGCCCAGGTGACGCTGGTAGCGATCGATCGAGAGAAGGGCAAAATCATGCGCCGACTTCCTGCTCCTGTCCAGGCTGCACTGATGCAAATGAGGCGATGCTAAGCAATTCCTCCTACGGGGTAATCGAGCTGGGGACGGCTTGTGCAAGGGATGGTTTGAGGAGTCGTAGAAATGCTGCATTGCCCTCTAAATTCCCCATCAATGGAGGACTTTGAAACTCAGGTTAGGGCTTTACAGATATTCATGGCTGATAAACGGCAGCGAAGCCAGTTGTCCTTTTGCCTCACCAACCTGTACCACTAAATCGGGAGCGATTGCCTTGGTACGAATGTAGGCGAGTCCAAAAAAACCGTTCTCGGTTGGGGTGCAGCTTGTTAGCTTGCCAATTTTTTCAGCATCAACAGTAATTGGGGTATCAATTTCAGCCGATCGATCGAGCTGGATGCCCCAGAGCTGCTGTTTTACGCCTTTATAGGTGTGAAGGCGGGCGATCGTCTCCTGTCCGATGTAACAGCCCTTGCTGAGGGAAATCGTTTGCCAGAGTCCGGCTTCGAGGGGGTTATAGTCGTCGGTGAGTTCCTGACCGGGAACAGGTCGCCCCTGAAGGATTCTGAGCTGCTGCCAGACTTGTTCACCCATGGGAACTGCTCCTGCTTCTGCCAGGGTTTGCCACAGATTTGCTGCCTGATCTACCTCTGCAATCAGCGTATATCCGGCTAGGGCGAGTCCGCTACCGACTGCTATTCTTACCGGTTGCCCACCGATCGCAGCTTGAACATGATTGCCCAACGGCTGATCGACGATTGCCCCTGCGCCCAATTTTTCTAAAACCTGGCTGCTCTCGGAACCAATTAGGCTGAAAACGCTTTGAGTTGCGGTCAAATCTTTTAGCTCTACTTTGTCCGCAAAAAAGATATAGCGATCCATCCAGGCAATCAGTTTCTCGCTGTAGCCGGGAGAAGCCAGCAGCAGCACGCTATCTTCCATAGCATAGGCACTGACCAAGTCGATTGTCCGGGCTGTTGAAGTGACAAATACCGTGTCGCAACCCTGCCCCGGATTAAGCGTCTGAAAATTGTTGGTCGTTTGGTTATGGAGAAACCGCAGCCGATCGTCTCCTGTCACCCTAATTTTGCCCCAGTGAGATCGATCGTAAAGTGCCACACCAGACTGAGCCGCCTGAAATGCCTGGGCATCGTTGCCAAAGCGAGCAGGAATTTCTACCCCGGCAAGAGTAGTAAAGGTTGCGCCTGCGGCTTGCTGGAGGTCGTGAAGCTGAGTCATGGGTGTCTTTCGCCTGTGCCTTGTTCATCCTTACTTCTCATCATACTGAGCTGCTGTGCTGAAACTGTCGCGTCGCTTTTGTAGTCACTCTTTTCAGACTTAATCAAATTGCTAGAGTAGTCTCTATGAAGCCGCAGCATCTATTTGTCTGGTTTATTGTGCTCAGTTCCTCGATCATAGGTGGCACGCTTGCTCTGGTGAATCACGATCGCCTCAGGTTGCCAATCGATCCCCCTGCCCTGAATAGGCAAAGCAACCGTTCTACCTCTTCATGGCAAAGCCAGCTAAGCCAGAATTCAGCGAGTCAGTTACCTTCTAGCCAACCTGTCAGCCCATATCAACCCGTCGCCCCGGATAGTCTGACGGCTTCGACCTCAGTTGCTCCCCGCCAGCCGATCGTCTTGCGCGATGAAGTTCCTCCTGGCAGTGCGTTTGACCAGTTTCGATCGCAGTTTCGACAGGCAGTTCGCGATCGGAATGTAGCGTTTGTGAAAGGATTGATTCCGGCTGAGGGTCTTTCGATCGGCTTTGGGACACCCCGATCGGCTGAGCAGCTAGAGCTAGAGAATCCGAGTTCGCGATTTTGGGGAGTTTTAGAAAAATCGATTAGTCGGGGATGCGCGGCAGCCAGGCGATCGGATTATCCAACTGTCGATGCCAATTCTGAAGTCTGGATTTGCTCGAACGTAACAGCGGCTTTTAATCAGCAGTATCCCAATCCTGGAACCGAACCGGGAGTTGGCTATGAAATCAGTCGGGTGATTGTCGTGGGAAATCGGGTCAATGTTCGTGCCCAGCCCGTGGTAAATAGCGCGATCGTCGGAGTGCTGAGCAATGAGGTCGTGCAGTTCGATCAGCAAGCCTGGGAAGATTTTCCGCCAGAACAGCGCGAAGCAAAACTGCTGCACCCGATCGACGGCTGGACTCCTGCAATTCTGCCCGATGGACAGAAGGGCTTTGTGTTTAACCGCTATGCTTATCGACCGCTTGGCGAACGTCTTATTTTAGGGCAAGTGAACGGTGCATGGAAAATTCTCTATGTTCCTGCTGGGGATTAGTGCAAACCCTCAAACTTCCTGCTCGGTTGGGGTAACCGCACCGGGAAGACTGCCGAAAATTTGACCGACAATTCGCTTTGCTTTTTCGTCTAGCTGCTGCCAGTCTACGTCCCCTGTTTCGTCAATCAGAGTCGTATCCACTTCAACCTTTAGATCGCGATCGAGCGCATTGAGTACTGGACTGTAGTTGCGAAAGCAGATTTGATAGCATAGCTCCCACAGGTCGATCGTGATGCGCTGACCGTTTTTCTCTAAACAGAGCAGATAGCCGGGATGAGGCTTCGGAAGGCGATCGAGAACGGCGTGAATTTCTTCTGCTTCTTCGGGGCTTGCGGTGGCAAGTTGCTGCTGAAGCTCAACAACCTGTGCCTTGATTGCTTCAGACACATCGGCTGACCAGACCTGCACATCTTCATAAGTGCCTTTCCAGCTAGACTCGTCAAGCTGCTTGCGAATATTGTCGATAATACGGATAAAAACAGGCTGCATCAGCAGTTCTGCCTGCTGCCATGCCAGCGTATTTGCAAATTTGGGCATTCTTTCGCCACTCCTTCGCTTGAATGCTGCCTATCTTGCATCATAGCGATACCTTAACGGTTTACCTCTAGCAGGGGGAAGAAGTGTCCTACGGGTCCCTGTCCCTGTCCGATTCGCAGTGAGTAGTGAAGCGCATGGGTGACGTAGGTTTTTGCCGCCCGGGTCGCAGTAAGAGCATCCTTTCCCTGCGCCAAATTTGCCGCGATCGCTGCTGCCAAAGTACAGCCCGTACCGTGAGTATCGTTTGTGTTTACCGTTTCTGTGCGGAGGACTTCCATCCGATCGCCATCAAACCAAACATCAACGCCGCGCAGTTCTCCCTGCATTCCGCCGCCTTTTACCAGCACCGCTTTTGCACCCAGCGATCGGATTTTTTCAGCCGCCGCCTGCATGGTGTTGAGCGAATCAATTTCTAAACCGCTCAGCATTTGTGCCTCGTAGCGATTGGGCGTGAGGATTGTGGCTAAGGGAACGAGTCGATCGCGCAGGGTTGAAACTGCTGCGTCATCGATCAACTGCGCCCCGGTGCGTGACACCATCACCGGATCGATTACCAGATTGGGCAGCGCTAGCTCAACGGCGCGATCGGCAACCGTGGCAATAATTGCCTGATTCAGCAACATTCCGGTTTTTACTGCCTGCACGCCAATGTCTTGAACAACTGCCTCAATCTGTGCCGCGATTGCTTCTGGCGGTAGAGCATCGACTCGCGTAACGCCGATCGTGTTTTGGGCAGTAATGCAAGTGAGGGCACTGGTTCCATGCACTCGATGAAAGGCAAACGTGCGGAGGTCTGCCTGAATCCCGGCTCCGCCACCGCTATCGGAACCTGCGATCGTCAGGGCGATCGGAACAAAAGGCTGAATCATGATGCGTGAACGTCGATTGTCTGTGAAATGCAAGATACTAGTGTATCGTTCTCAGACCCGCTCCAAACTTTCACGCAACTCCTGAAGAAATTGCAGCACTTTGCCGCTCAACAGCAGCCGTCTTGCTTCCTCCAGTCCGATCGCCAGATCAGGACACAATCCAGACTGCCAGAGATAAAAGCCGCCGTTCCAAACCGTTGATTTCAGCAGCTCGCTGGGTTCGCCGTGCAGCACTGTTTTCAGTTGGTCGATGTACTGCGCTTCGTCTTTCAGAGGCACTTCGGCGGCATCAAAACCATAGTCTCGCGGGTGCAGCAGGAGCCGATTGAGTTCTGTCCCGCTTTCCGGTGTGTGAATGCCGATAATGCAGGTGCGCTCACGGGGCAGGTCACAGCTTCCTTCTAGTCCTTTCACGGTCATAAAGCGATCAGTTCCGCGTAGGGCAAACGCCGATCGCGCCATTTCTTCGGTTGGAGGATGCACAAAGCCAGACACCAGCCTCGACTCTCCCTGATAGGGACACCAGAATAGCTCCAGCGTGGCAAAAGGCGGACGCTTGCCGATTTCTTCCCGATAGGGCACGAGTCCTTCTGCCAGGGGAAAATGGGTTGGTAGATAAACAAATCCCACCCGCGTCTGCTCAAATACCTGCTGGACTTGCATCAGCGAAAGGGTAGACCAATCAATTCCCAACCCCTGCCAAATCTCAATCAGCGGAATCCCCTCTTTGGTAGGCATGCGTCTGCCGCCGTGCATCACGACCGGACAGCCTACCGTTGCCAGCATCAGCGCAACCAGTGGACTGACCGGCGAAGTACGCGATCGTCCGTCATACGGAATGCTCATTACCAAGGTTGGAACGGTCGCGGCGATCGGCGTTAGTTTCGGTCCTAGTTCGTCATAGGCATCCAGCATTCCCGCCAGTTCTTCCCCGGTTGGACGCTTGATGCGGTGGGCAATCATAAATGCGCCAATCTGAGCGGGGGTAGCTTCTTGAGTCAACATCATACGTGTGGCAGCGGCTGCCTCAGTCCGGGTCAAATCCTCGCTCGTGTGCGGTCCACTGCCCACTTTACGGAGCAGATTACGAAATGCTTCACTCATGGGCGGTCGGGTTGTTTGCGATCGGGTTAGCAGGTCAGGAGATTCAGGTCAGGAGGTTAAAGAGGCCATCGGGAGCCAAGCAGGTCATTCGGAGTCGATGGCAGCAGCAGGCGCGGCACTGCCACAAGCTGATGTACCAGTTCGCGAAATCGCTGAATCGGAGGGATTTCCAGACGATCCTGGGTGGTGACCAGCACTACTTCGCGGCTAATGATCGGCTCGTCGGTTGGGCGAATTGCCAGCGTCGGATCACTCTTCATCTCCGATAGCGCGGACTGAGGCAGCAGGGCAACCAGATTTCCCTGTCGCACCATACCGCGAAAACCATCCAGCGTATTTAGTTCGATCGCTGGCTGCAACGAAAGCCCCGATCGCTGAAACTGCTCTTGCACCAATCGCTGCATTCCGTATCCGTCCTTAAACACCACCTGCGGATAGCAAGACAATTCGGCCCACGGAATTCGATCGTACTGCGTGAGGGGGTGACTAGACGAGATCAGAACCGCGATCGGCTCCTGAAACAGAGAGTCCACCACAATTTCTGCGCTAGAGGTGAGAAAGCGGTTGTTCATCACGATCGCCAGATCCACCAAGCCATCTTTCAGCACCTTTAGGGCACGATCGCTGCCCAACGAAGTGACGCGAAGCTGCACCTCTGGATAATCCTGACAGAACTGCTGAAGCACAGGCGGCAGGAAGTACGCAGAAACCGAGTGTATCGACGCTACACAAAGTTCCGGCTGCTTGCCTGCTACCAAATCCGCCAACTCCGTCGTTGCGTTCTGCCATTCCTGACAGATTTTACGAGCACGCGGCAAAAAACGTTCTCCGGCGATCGTCAGCTTTGCCTGAGAGGCGCGATGAAACAGGGGTAGCCCCAGCTCTGCTTCTAATGCCTGAATTTGCCGACTAATCGTGGACTGCGTCACTTGACAGCGACGGGTTGCCTGCTGAAAACTACCCGCTTCCGCCACTGCCAAAAATGCTTGCAACTGTTCCAGCCGCATAATATCTCAACGTAGAGAATCCCGAAATAGAAGATCGATCGCTTCCTGTTCTCCGGTATCGCTACGTTAAGGGAATTGGGAGCGTGTCTTAGTATCGCAAACTACGATATTGGCTGTAAAACGGTCAGAATTCAGATGTTTGTCTCACCTCAGGAATACCGTCTTCGGGTAAACCCCAAAACAACACTCGCTGCTGCAACGTTCCAGACTCTTGCCACTGCTCGATCGCTGTATTCACCTGCTGCCGCAAAGCGGCAAACTGCTGTCCTCTTGGCATTCCAACGGCAAGCGCATCAGCAGAAATCAGATTTGGCAACAGGCGATCGTCTGGGAATTCTTGCACCCAGCCTGCTAGCACCGTCGCGTCTGCTGCAAATGCGGCTACCTCATCTGTCTGCAACACTGCCTTTGCTTCCTGGTATGAATTGATGCCCCGTAGCTGCACGTTGGGGATGAGCGATCGAACCGTTGATATCGTATCTGACCCATTTAGCACTGCAATTTGCTGTCCGCTCAAATCCCGCAGTGATTGAACTGCCTCACTTCGCGTCACAAAACCGGTGCCGTCAATAAAGTAAGGCAAGCTAAAATCCACCAATCGAGCGCGGGCATCCGTAACGCTGAGTCGGGCGATGACTAAATCCGCTTGATCTTCGAGCAGGCTACTGATTCGATCGCGGTTCGCAACGGGCAAAAACTGTACTGCATTCGCATCCCCTAGCAAAGCCTGAGCCAGCCAGCGTGCCAGGTCAATTTCAAACCCCTGAACTTGTCCGCCATTGCTAATAAACCCCAGGGGACGCAAATTGTCTTTGACTGCCACTACCAAATAGCCGCGCTGCCGAATTTCAGCCAACGTCGCTGCGGCTCCCGGTTCCACAAATCCACAGACAAACCCGATCGCCCATCCACCCAATAGCAAACTCATAGACAGAAAACGATTGAGGCGATCGAATCTCTTCCGCAGAAGCTTCATGCAGCGAACTAGTTAAGGTAAATAGAAGTTGAGGTAAACAATTTTTGTCTACTTAAAACAATTCGCCTCAGCAATCACTTGCTCAGGCAAATTTGAACTCGGTTTCATAACCGACAGTTAAGCTGTATTAGGGCAAGCGTCAAAGAACAGCAGACGTTAAGCCTGGGTGACTACCTCAACTACTTTGCCAAACCCAGCCGGGTCAAGCACTGCCATTTGTGCCAGCATCTTGCGGTTAATTTGCACCTCTGCTTTCTTCAGTCCGCCCATCAATTTGCTGTAGCTGATGCCATGCTGCCGTGCGGCGGCGTTAATGCGAACGATCCACAGACGACGAAAATCGCGCTTACGGCGGCGACGATCGCGATAGGCATTTCGCAGTGCCTTCATCACGACCTGATTGGCCGTGCGGAACAGCCGAGAGTGAGACCCCCGGAAGCCCTTCGCTAATTTGAGAATCTTTTTGCGGCGTTTGCGAGCGACATTGCCGCGCTTAACCCGTGTCATATAACTTTACTTCTCCTGGACTTCAATTTACGAATAAGGCAGCATCAGTTCAACGTTTTCAGCATCCCGCTCGTTCACGACCGCTAATCCGGTGATTCGACGCTTGCGCTCGGCGGACTTGTGCTGGAGCAGGTGATTTTTAAAAGCCTTGCGGCGCATTAACTTACCGCTACCGCTACGCTGGAACCGCTTGGCGGCGGCTTTACGAGTCTTAAGTTTGGGCATGGCTCGCCTACTGGTTTAGCTGATTTGACACAGTCTACAATCTTACTATCAGAAAGCCCTAAAGTGCAACTTTCCCGCCAAGGAAAATCCGGCGGAAAAGTCGCGATCGATCGTCAGGTTTTCCCATTTACAGCAAGCACCCTCTCGGTCTAAAGTCCTGATCTAGGGCTGCAATATTTTTTAACGAATTCTTTTATTGCTTCTTTATTACTGGGTGGATACAGGTTATGGGTGAAGGATGGCTGACTGCAAGCCACGGAATCATGTTCGGGCTGCTGCTGGGTTTTGCGATCGTGCATAGCGGGCTGGCGGCACTGCGCCCTAAAGGCGAAAAGCTGATTGGGGCACGGCTCTATCGGGTTATGTTTGCCTTGGTAAGTTTGCCCTATGCCGTGGTTCTGATTGTGTATTTTATTAGTCATCGCTATGACGGGGTGCGCCTGTGGAATGTTCAGGGCAATGGAACCGTTGAGGCGATCGTCTGGATACTGTCTGCTATTTCGTTTTTGTTTCTTTATCCGGCAACCTTTAATTTGCTGGAAGTGGCTGCAATTCAAAAGCCTCAAGTACATCTTTACGAAACGGGCATTATTCGGATTACCCGTCACCCGCAGATGGTGGGGCAGGTAATTTGGTGTATTGCCCATACGCTATGGGTCGGAACCAGCTTTATGATTGTGACTTCGCTGGGGCTGATTCTGCATCACCTGTTTGCTGTGTGGCACGGCGATCGACGGCTCAAAGTTCGCTATGGAGAAGCATTTGATGTGGTAAGAGCAAGAACTTCCGTGATTCCGTTCCTGGCAATCTTGCAGGGGCGGCAAACATTTCATCTGAAAGAAATGCTGCGTCCTGCCTACATCGGAGTGACCCTATTCGTACTGATCTTTTGGTGGATTCACCCTATTTTGATTCGCGCAACGAGTAACGTAGGCTGGTAGCATGATCCCAAAGGCTCATGGAACGAACAATTAGAAAATGGGCAACATGATGCTAACGGTAAATCAGTTGACATTCGATCAGGAAGTCTTGGGTTCGGCTACGCCTGTGCTGGTAAACTTTTGGGCACCCTGGTGCGGAGTCTGTCGGATGATTGATCCGCTACTGCTTGAACTCCAGAAAGATTGGGACGGGCAAATCAAACTAGTCAGTATCAACGCAGACGACAATCTTAAGTTATCAAACACCTATAAACTCAAAACTTTACCGACGGTGCTGCTCTTCAATAAACAGCAGGTTCTTTGCCGAATCGATCGCTTCCACAATCGCAGCGATTTTCGTGAAGCCTCAGCAATGCTGCAAGTTGCACTATCCGAAGTTCTGCCCCATCGCTCTTATTCCGCCTCGGTTTAGAGCGATTCTGATTTCAAGCTACTTTTTAAGCTCAAACTAGAAAATCAGGTCAACGTCAACGTCTTTGAGATTCACGGTATAGAGGCTGCCCTGTGAGCCGTTCCAGGTAGCGATCGCCACTTGGTGCTGCTCCAGGGCAGTTATTGCTGTAATCGGTTCGGGCGCGATGAGACAGCCCACTTTTTGCCCTTCTACGTCAAGCAAAACGATTTTTCCTTCCTGATCTGACAGCAGATACCCCCAGGGAGCCGTTGCCAGAAAAATGGGGGTAATATCAACGCTAATTCTCAGGATGCGGTAGGGCTTGAGGTCAAGCAGTGCCACAAGACCAGGGTTGTCCCGATCGACCGCTAGCAAACGATAAGGCTTGGAAGTCACCAGGGTAGCTCCCAGGCGGAGGGGCAGCATTAATGCTCCAATGCGAAGCCCTCTCCGGCAGAAAATTTGGACTTCTGTACCGTGGCTCAGCTCCTCAGCTTTCTGTGAGGATTTGACGGTCAATCCGCCTTGGTCGCCGTCGCTGTCAATATCGGTCAAGATTGCAACGTGATGGGCATCGAGTGCAAAGATGCGACTGGAACGCGTCGATCGCCCAGGCAGGGAAATCGGCATTGGGTCAGAGACGATCTGCATTTGGGTTGCCACCTGAGACAAACGCTCAAAGCAGAGATAGGGTTCGCCGTGTGAGTTGGGGGCAAGCACTGCAAGCCAGCGTCCTTTTGCTTCGAGCACCACCTGGCTAAACGGCAGCAGGCTTCTGATTTGCTGAGGGATTAAGGTAGCTGCCTGCACCTCTGGGCAGATGAGGTAAAGAGCCTTTTCTGCAACTACAAAGCAGCCTTGAGGACGACAAGCTAACTGGATAATTGGAGAGGGTAGTCGCGCAAGCTGCCAAAGCTTTGAGCAAGGAATGTAGGTCGTCGGCAACGGGTCTGCTCCCTGATAGGCTTGAAAAGCGGCTTGTTGATTGCTACCTCGAAACACATAGGTCTGGAGCTGATTTGCCGTCGCGCAGAGCGCAGTGACAGGGGAGCGCAACGTTTCTTGAGATTGAGCATGAAACGCTGTAGAACAAGGCAACGTTACTGGTTTAAGCAAAGGCAGGACTGCTGTTGAATCGAGCAAATCAGCGGCACGAGCGATCGAGAGAATGGCTTCTCGCATTTCCTGTGCCGATCGAAATCGCCGCGCCGAAAGCTTTTGCAGCGCAGTGACAAGAATTGGCTTCCAAACTTCGGGAAAAGACGCTGGAAAAGTGACCGGATGATTCAGGTGGGCGGTCATTAACTCAGCAGGAGTTCCCGAAAAAGGGCGATGACCCACCAGCAGTTCGTACAGCAACACTCCAACTGCATACAGGTCAGAAATAGGAGAAAACTGACCATAAAACCGTTCTGGAGCCATGTAAGCAGGCGAACCGCTATTGGTATTGCTCAGGCGATGATCGTCTAATTCTTGATTGAGACGGGCAATGCCAAAATCAGAAATGCGGGCTGTCCAGCCGATCGAGGTTACGTTGAGCAGGATATTTTCCGGTTTGATGTCGCAGTGAACAATCTGCCGAGCATGAGCGTGTTCCAGCCCTGCCAGAATATCGATCACCAGCTTTAGGCTCTGGGAAAAGCTGAGTCCGCCCTCTTCTGCAATCAAGCTTCTGAGTGTGCCGCCTTCGCAGTAGTCCATGACCAGGTAGCGTCCGGTCGCGGTATGCTCAACTGCCTGAAACATCACAATGTTAGGGTGCTGGAGGCTAAGTAGAAAGCGGAGTTCCCGTAAAAATTTAGCTGTGGGAAAGCGATGGCGATCGAGGTCTTTTAGCGCAGCAAGCTGCCCGGTCTGCCGATGGGCGCCACAAAACACACGCCCAAACTGTCCTTGCCCAACCAGACCGAGAAGACGATATTTTGAACGTTTTGGTTCACTTTCTAGAGGTTTTGCCACGTGCGCTCACCCTCAGCAAAACATCTCACCCCAAAGCTCTACTGGCAAAGCTGCTGCATAATTGTATCGTGGTCGAAGTTAGTCACCATTGTTTCGGCTGGCTCAATCCGCTTTGACAAACCTAGAACAAAGCGATTACAGTCCGCGCCTAGAGATTCACAGCTTGTTTGGATACAGTGTAGCTCCCTGCCCGACAATTGACTGAAAAAGCTTGATAAAACGCCCGCCTCTAAAAAACAAACCGGATACTCCCACTGAGGTGCAAGACGAACAAAGGGAGAGTTCCAAATTTTAATGATCAAGAAGCCGCGACTTTGATAAGTCTGGTCGAGTTCAAGCCTGCCCCAGCCATGGGTAATCCAGCACTGCTGCAGACAGCGCAGAAATTCAGCCATTGGCAGATTCGCTGCTGAAGTTTCGTAGTAGTGACTGAGCTGCTCCCAGAAACGGGTGTAAAAGCTTTTGCCCCACCAGCGACCGCAGTTAAACAGGACGAGACGAGCTGCCTGTCCAGTTTCTTTTTCGAGTCCAGAATAGATGGCTTGCAGCAGAGTTTCAGGTAGAGCAAGTAGCCGATCGCCCTGACGGTTTTGGAGCAGCCCCAGTTCTAATTCACTACGGACATACACATCTGGCGCGAAATAGTTACCTGGAACGGGAGCATTGCTGATTAAATCTGCAACAGAAATCATAGGGATGAAGTTAGGGGAGGGGGAGAGAGAAGCAATTGGCGAATTAAGGGCAAAAAGAATTAGCCGAGCAGACCACCGCTGAGCAAAGCGGTTTCAGGCTGTTGAGCTTGAGCCAGCAGCAGCATTGGCCTGAGCAGATTCATTGCCTTGCTGTCTAAGGTTTGAGTTAGCCTTAGATTCAGGTAGTGATAAAGGGTCGCGTCAATCGCTTCAGTGTTGTAAATGTGGCTCATTTCACTGAACCAGGTAACATATCGATCACACACAATCCGATCGTCGTTCATCAGCATTCCCATCGCGCAGTAGCGCAGCATCAGCACTGCATTTTTAATACTGCGTTCTAAAAGCTCAGTTTTTTCTTGGGGCATGGCCGCCTGAAGCTGATCCGCAACCCACTGCATAATGTCGATTTCACGATCGCGCAGCATTCGGTAAATTTGAAGGCGATCGGGTAGAGAACCAACATACTGGTTCAGGAGCTTCAGTTCTTCTGGCTTAAGGAAGCGGTTTTCTGCGTTATCAAAAATGGATTCAAGAAAAGAATTCATAAGCAGAGGATGAAGGGCAAAAGGAACGGCTGCAAACAGAGTTTAGATCCAGATCAAATTAGATTTCGGATCAGATTTAGATTCAGATCAAAACAAATCAGAAAAATCATCAAGCGTAAACGACTCAACAGAGGCAGGAAAAAGGGAGTCTTCCAGGGTTGTGGTGCAATGCGGTTCTCCTTGTAAATGAAGCAGGCTGCCTTCCCAGTTGATGGTGCTAAAGAACTGGCTGACCGTCAGCATTAAACTGGCAGCAGGATCATCATCCGACCCAGAAGATATCTGAAATTTATGCAGCTCCGGGGGTTGATTGTCCCAGTTGAAGTGGCTGAAGAACTGCTGGACAGACTGCTGCATCCAGGAATGATTTGAATGGGCTGAACCGTTGGGCAAGGAAAAGAGTGCATTGGTCATCGCAGCACCTCCCCGGCTTTTAGCCGTTTCTCAATATCTTTTGCGGTTGCGCCCTCGTTTAACCAAAATGTCGCTGCATCAATTCGCTCCTGTCCGCCGAGCAAGAATTTGCAGTAGGTTTCGCCCATTGAGTAGCACTGAATTTCGATGCAGCTTAGCTGTTTTCTAACTAACTCCGTGAAAAATCCGGCAAAGAGACCTGCGTAAAGATGACAGACAGGCTTCCCCACATCGCCAAGCGTTCGAGCAACGGCTGAATCGAAAATGTTAATAAACATAAAGCCCTGCTTTCGATCGCCCATATCCACTTCCCAGCGTCCCCACCCCTGCGATACAAAGGGCCACCACCAGGTTTCTAGCAGAAACAGCAGATTCGTTTGACGCATTCCACAATCGAACTCCTTTTCAAACCATTTCTCAAAGAAGAAAGCGTCTTTCTGACCCCACTCACAGCCGATCGTGTACATGGTAACGGCAGAGGCATCGCCCACTTCTTCTTCTAGCCCCTCGACCAAGCCAATAATAAAATCTTCAGTCGTTAAGATATTGTGGCTACCATTCCAATCGACGATCGTCCCTTTATCAGGGTCGAAGTGAAAAAAGTCACGAAAGCCGTAGTGGTTATGCTTTTTGGGATGTTTCTGCCGGGCAGGATTCGATGATTCTGTTAAGGTTGCTGCGGTTTTTGCGGTAATCATAATTGTTTGGGTTTAACGGTCTTGGATTAAGCAGGGTATTTCGATGTCTGCTGAGGGCTGTAAAAATTGTTTGATTTGATAAAAAGCTGCGGATTGAGGAGCGAATGGCAGAAAGCCCAGCTTCACTAAAGAACTTGAAAAAATAGCCTTACCCATCCGGGTTTGTTACGGAGCTTTACGAGCTCTTTTCACAGTTTCTAACCGTAGAAAGCAAGATTTTACTGAACGCAAATTTGAAAATTAAGTTTGTGAGGAGTGACCTCTTTAAAGGTTAAGCAGGTTAAAGGTTAAACAGAAAGAAACTAGCTTTTGCTCTGCTGTCTAAGCGATCGCTCAAGAGCCATGAGCGCGAGGCGATTTGCGGTTTAATTTACTGACCCTAAGGATTGGCGAGCGAGTTCGAGAATCGGGCAAAGTCGATCGGCTTGTTGAGCGGAAAGCTGCCGCTTAAAGACCTCTTGCATTAACTGATAAGTGACGCGACAGCTTTGCTGTGCCCCAAAAGCACGCATAATCTGAGGCCAGGATGAAAATTGCTCTTGCAGCGTCTCCAGGTCATTAAACAGCATT
>NZ_JACJOR010000487.1:0-7593 GCF_014695615.1 Leptolyngbya sp. FACHB-711 | reverse complement strand
CCCTTAGCTGTTTCGATCACCTTCTCAATGCCAATCAAATTGGGTGTGGAAGTGAAGACCTCGACTAATGCTTGATGACCCGGTTCTACAGGCAAATCTCGAAAGATATCAAGACCAATCACCCTGGGCTGTTGCTGTTTAAGCGATGAGATTACCTGAGCAAGCACAGCATCTGACATCGGCCACTGCCCAAGCTGCTGGATATCAGATTCGTCGATCGTCACCAGAACAATTCGAGAGTCAGCAGGCTCAGACGGACGTAGACGAACCATTTGGTCAAGCGCCATCAGTTCCATAAATTGGAGCGCTCCTGCCAATCGTAAAGTCAGCAATCCTCCAGCGATGCAGGGGACTGTTATCAGGACTCCACGCCATTGCCATAATTGCTGTCTCAGAGTTGTCCACACTGGATAAATGCGATCGCTCAAGGTTAATGATTTTTACCAATTCAATTGCTACTTATCATGATACTGATGCCGTTTAGTTGCAGAAATTCGCGCCAAGCGGCGTTGAGGCTAGGATCATCTGGTTGAGTGCGCCTCAACTCAAACAGGAGAGCAAGGGGATCGTACCAAATGTTATCGTCCCGGTATAACGTAATGCGTTGTCTGGGAGACGATTTCTCAATTTGTTGTAGGCGAGTTGGATTTAGTGCAATGCGTTGAATACTGCCGGTGACAAATCGATCTTCAAGGCGATCGTCCGAATTACAAATCAAGGCAAACGACCACACATAGGGTCTGTCAACCTCCAGAGGCGCTACCTGATCGGGGAGGGTAATGCTGATTAGACTAGGAGTTTGGGTTAAGGCAACAGTGGTTCGATAAACACCCTGACCCTCTTGACTACGAAGGCTAAATTCTGCATTCTCAGCACTCGTTCTAGGCACATAGACGAGAAATGTCGGACGCTCTGCCACCGTTAAACCTGGTTCGCGGGTTGGGCTAAGGGCAGTCAATACTGGAGTGGTTGCTGCTGTGCTTGTATCTTGAGGACAGGTCTGTGGGTTGCGCCGTCCCCCTGCGGCTGAGCTACCTGGATTGCTCGGTGGCGGCGGCGGATTGCTCCCTGCCTGCTGACTTTCTGCTGCGACAGCGGGGGCGATCGCCAGTTCTAAACTCAGAGTAATAACAATGGATAGACTGCAAAACAGAGATTTAATGAAATGCATCATGGTTTTATAGCCAATTTCCTAAAAGAACAAACGGTGCCCAATAGTAAGGGGACGTGTAATTGCTTTGGTGCAGCAAACTGACCTGAGCACGACGGAGTGCCTCAGCTTTTGTCACCCCAGGCAGACCTAACTCGCGATAAAGCTCAATCATTAAAGCTGCGGTAGATTGATCGCTCACTGACCATAGCGAAGCCAGCGTACTTCTAGCTCCCGATCGCACCGCCATGCCTGCCATTCCTAAAGCCGCTCGACGATCGCCCGTTGCGGTTTGGCACGCGCTCAGCACTAGCAGCTCGATCGGACTAAGCTCTTCCCTGGCGCGAAGCAGTTGATCGAGTTGTTTCACGTTGATGCGTCCATCCCATGCCAAGATAAAGGTGTCCTCGGCATTCGAGCTGAACTGACCATGCGTTGCCAAGTGAACAATCGGCGCGTCCGTAGAATCTATACGGGTTTGCAGCGATCGATTGGTGAACGTCTGATCAAGCAGCACCTGAGCGGGAATTTCGGCTTGAATTTGATCAATTTCAACCACAACATTTGGCAGTGCCGAAAAGCCTTCCCGTGCTTCACTTAATCCGGCTAGCAGTCCACGCAGCTGCAACTGTTCGATCGGTTGGGGTTGCAGAAGCTGTAAACCGGGCGTCAGCACAACACTATATTTTTCAATCAGATATTGCTGTCCATCGTGCAGGGCAGCCATTGGCAAACTGCGAAGCAAGCCATCAGGCACAAACACAAGGGTTTTAACGCCACTTGCTTCCAGCTCCGTTTCTACAGGGCGCAGCAGCAGATCATAGACCTGTTGAACGCTGGGCATCCAGTCTTCGACAAAGGCGGTCGGTCTGAGGGATTGCCGCATCTGGCTGAGGATGCGATCGACTTCTGCTTGCGTCAAGTCTGTCTTGTGATAGCGCAATGGCTGATTGGGCAAAGCCACAATCACCGCCAACTGGCTCGGCAAAATAATGGGATAAATAATGGCAGCTTGCGGATCAATCTGCTCAATTTCGATTGGATTCGCCGTGATGCAGGCTTCTCGAAAAAAGTTGTCAAGTTCTGCAAGCTGAAGTGCTTCGATCGCTTCACGCGCCTGTTTCAGATTGTCCTGACTAGCCGCATTGCCGTCCGACTGCAACAGCAGTTCCACAAACTGTCGGTAGACGGGTTCGACACTTTCTCGAAACGAAAACTGGACATCTGGACTAATGGCAGCGAGATCGGTACGTAGCGATTGCAGCGTTTTAACCGCTTCGCCATAGACAGTTGTAGCGTTTTGCAGACCTTTTGACAGGCAAGGCTGTGCGTCTTGACAGAAGATGCGCCCAAGCTGCCAATGCCATTGATAAGCAATGTCAGGTGCATCAATGGATTGAGATAGGCTGAGCGCTTGCTGAGTCAGCGTTTTAGCACTGTCCCACTGGTGAGTTGCCTCATACAGGCCCCCCAATGTGCCTAGCGCGTAGGATTCAGTCCGGTGATCACCTATAGCCCGAACTTGTTGCACTACAGCGGCGAGTGCTTGAGCCGAAGCGGTCAGATTCGCAGGCTCTCGCAGTTTGATTAAGCTTTGAGCCAAACTGATGTGAGCATAAGCTGCCTGCTGCCCTGGCGGAAATTGGGCAAGCTGAGCTTGAATATCTGGCAGCAGGCGTTGCGCGTCAGCCGATCGATCGACTTCAACTAGCAGACTAAACTCAACAAGCTGAATTTGAGTTTTTGCCATCAACGAAGGCGCGATTGCTGCTGCCCGCTGGTAGAGTGCCAGTGCTGTGTCAGTTTCTCCTTGGGCGCGAGTTGTGTTTCCTAGGCTTAGCAGAATCCCGCTAAGATCTGCTGCTGATTCGGGCGTTCCGTCTTGGAGTGCTTGAGCGATCGCCAAGCTCTGCTCTAAAACCGTTCGAGACTGAGCCAGCTCGCCCGTTAGTCTCAGCATCTTGCCCAGATTTCGCAAGCTCGTCACCTTAAGCCGCGAATCAGGTTGGTTGTGCAGCGACTGTTCGACCTGTGTCAGGAGATCTGTGGCTCGTCTGTATAGTCCGGCTGACTGTAAAGCTCTGGACTGATTGATTTGACTGCCCACAATGCCGATTGAGTCGTTTGTCTCGCGATAGGCTGCTTCAGCAGCTTTCCAGGTTGTCACAGCCTCTGACACTTGACCTTGATCAAGCTGGAGTTTTCCCTGAACCGTCAGCACTTGGGCAAGAGCAGATGAAATCTCCGGATTAGATGCTAAGTTTTGAGCTGCTAGCAGCGTCATCGCCTGCTCGATCGCACCATTGGCTTGCGTCCACTGTCCCAGATCGGCAAAAGCTGTCGCGAGAAAGCTGAGCGTGAGTGCTTGATTGAGAACATCGCCTGCTGTTTCGTAGCGGGTCATTGCTTGCTGCCAAAGGGCGATCGCCTCTGAAACCTGCCCTGTCCGATAGCGCTCTTCTGCCTGCTGCACGAGTTGAGCCAGGGGAGAAGTGGCATCAGCTTGAATGAAATTAGGTACAGCCTCTACCTGCTGCCCGGTATTCTCTATACCAATTCCAACGGCGATCTCGGCATGAAGGATAACGGTAACAAGCAGCCCTAACAGAATCGATCGCAGAAATCGCAGCCAGCGTTTGTTGACAGAGTGGCGCTGCTCGATCGACGCTTTTTGATTGGTTCGCTTGTTTGGATATCCCTCATTCATCTGATGTTGTGGCTCCTTCTGGTGCTGATGTGAGCAACTGAGTTAGTCCCGCCCCTCACAGGCGATCGAGTGATTTAGCGCTGTGTGCACCGTGGAATCAGCAGGGGTAGCAACAAGCCTCACCTCTCCTGTGGCAGTGGTTTGCCATCCGGTTGCTTCCACAATCAGGGCATCAGCTGTGCCAGGGAAAGGGCGATCGCTGGGGCTGTCGGGTGTAGTCTGCTGAGGGGCAGTCTGCTGAGGGATGGTGAGCCTGCGGCGATCCTGCCAGTCGGCATCGTCGTCGAGTTGCTGCTCTGGGGTGGGAGGTAAACCCCCGCGACCCGTAACGACAAACGAGTTGCCCTCGTCGGCAGGGCAGCCTTGAGCAATAAGCTGAGATGCATCTACTACGTCAGCAGGTAATGCCACTAATCCTGATGTTGGGTCAATCGTTGCGGTGGTGACATCCACTGTGCCGGGTAAGGCAGAAGTTGCTCCGGTGGCAGTAATGTCACTCAAGGTGGTGGAAGTTGAACTGGGTTGAATGCCATAGAGCGCGATTGCATTAATGCTGACATTACCCCCGCGAAAGTCCTGGGAGTTGGCGCTGATGTTGCTGTTTTCGTTAGGCACTGCAACTAGGAACCGAGTATCAATGTCGATGTTGCCACCCGGAATGTTAGCGCCAGTGGCGTTCGTGGTGATGTTGCTGCCGTTACGTAAGACGATGAAAGGCGATCGCAAGTTGATATTGCCGCCACCGCCAGATGTATCGGCTCGAATTCTGCCTTGGTTATTGAGGAAGATGCGATCGGCATCCACAAGCAGAGAACCTGCACTACCTCTGCCCGAACTGCTGACAGTAACTTCTGCCCGGTTTTGAATGCTGAGATCTCCAGTTGTAAGAACTAAGTTTCCTCCTGTGCCTGTGCCCCCTGTCTCAGCGGCAATAATAGAACCATTTCCAGTTAACGTGATGGACTCTGGAGCCGTAATGGTCAACCGTCCACCCCGACCAGTGCTGGCAGTGGAGGCAGAGACTTGGGCTCCAGAGCGGAGGTCAACGCTGACATTTTGCCCGTTGCCACGAGGTTGAATCGTCAAGTTGCCTGCATTTCCAGCACTGGTCGTTCCAGCAAACAGACCGCTGGTTCTTCCCGATAGCTGGAGGTCTGGTGTGTTGATGGTGATGTTGCCTGCCCGACCGCGACTTGAAGTGGTGGTAAGCAGTTGTCCACCGCTCCTCAACCTCACTGTATCAGCGCTGATGGTAATATTGCCAGCATTTCCTACTCCAGAAACGGCGGTTGAGAGCCGAGTGCCATTGAGGATTGAGAGTACACCTGCATTAATACGAATGTTGCCACCGTTGCCTGTACCACCTGCTGAGGTTGTAATTTGACTATTATTTTGCAGTAGCAGAACATCCTGTACATTGAGGACAATATTGCCGCCTTCTCCAGAGGCAGTAGCCGCAGTAATTGAGCCACCACGGTCTACAACAATCGAGTTAGCATTCACCCGCAATATGCCAGCATTTCCAGTGCCAACATTGCTGACAGTAACATCTGCCCCATTGTTGATACTTAAGCGGGGCGTGTTGATAGTCACGCTGCCTGAATCTCCACTGAAACTATCAGGCTGTCCAAGGGTTTCTCGTATGAATTCAGCTATAAGAGGGCCAGACGCACCAACAAAACTGGGAAGAGAGCCAGGCACTGTACCACTAACCTCGACAAACTCGCTGGCATTGATAGTGACACTACCACTGTTACCGATTCCTTGAGTAGTAGAATTTACAGTGCCTCCGTTCTGAAGCACCAGCCTCGCCGTGTTGATAGTTACTGCCCCAGCATTTCCACCAAAGATAACATTAGAGCTCACAGAACTTGGAATTACAAGAGGCGTTGTTCTTGTTCCTATTACTTCTACTGCTTCAGTTGCATCCACCACCACATTGCCGCCCCTACCAGTTCCAAAAGTGGCAGATGTCACAGCTCCTCCCCCACGAATACTTAACCTCCCTGTTGATACCGTTATCGTTCCTCCATCTCCAGAGTTAGCCTGAAAACTACCGATACCACTGGCTATAGTAGGATTAATAGGTGAAGTCCCATTGACTTGTACTGAGTTAGAAGTATTTACAGTTACATTGCCAGTATCCCCAGGACTGAAGGAGCGAGCGACGGCTGCTGCCCCACGCTGTACAATCAGCTGCTGAGTTAAAACTGCAATATCTGCCCCACGTCCAACTCCCACAGTTTCACTAGCCAAACCGCCGCTAAACTCAGCATCTAAGTTGGTTTCGCTCAGTTCTAAAGACTGGGCAGCGTTCACGTTGATTCTCCCTCCTGCTTGAGTTCCTTGGTTTTGAATTAACAGCAGTGAGCCATCAATGAGCGATACATTATTACCCCGCACTTGAATCAACCCGCCTCCACTCGCATCGGCTAATGCTTGTTGCAAGAGGCGAATATCACCAAAGCGTTGGTTTCTTTGATAATCAAACGCAAAACCAGAGGTCGTAGAACTGAGGCTCACTTGCCCACCGCGAACACTGCCCAATTCGATTTGTCCTTGCTCTGCTGTTAGCGTGCCGCCATTAATGTTTATATCTCCGCCAATCAAAGCGAGGGTTTGACCTGTCGGTACCCGCAATCCTGCTGCACTATTGCCTCTGACAATAGGGGAAAAAAGAGGAGCTGCAACGGATAAATCGTATCCATTCCCCTGCACCGCGATCCGTCCTGGGTTGACTCCCATCTGCAAGCCGACTGGAACATTCACCGTCAATAGCGGTGTCGTTTGAGGATTCGTGGCACTGTACTGAAACTGATCGGCAAAGTTGATGCTGTCGGCCGTCGTGGCAATAAAAGAACCCCCAATATTGAGTCGGGCATTGGGTCCAAACAAAATGCCGTTTGGGTTTAGCAGAAACAGATTGGCGGTGCCATTTGCTCGAATTACCCCATCAATATTTGAGGCTGACCCACCTGTAACTCGACTGAAGATGTTCTGCACATCAGTCGCATTGTTAAAGAAGGCAGACCCACCTGTGGGCACTGAGAACTGGCTGAAGCTGTGGAAGAGATTGCCGCCTCGTCTGGCTCCCCCGTCAACCTGGAAGTTGGGATTGCCTGAAACTTGCGATCGCTCTCCCACTGGCAACGTATCATCAGGTACAACTTGAGCGGCGATCGGTTGAGGGCAAGCTAGTACCCACAGTGCACCGCCTATCAACATCCATCGACCCAGATACGACTTGCTCATGGCTGTCTCACCTTTTGCGGTTACTCGATGCGATCGTGCCTCTATTTAAGACAGACAACCCTTATTCAGATAAAACAATTACCTGTGCTCGGTCTATGGCTGTTAGCCTACTTTAAGATTGACAGATATCTAATATTGCTCTTCACACCTATGCAACATATCACTGATCTTCCTTTCACTTGTACATTTACCACACAATTGCAACATTTCGATCGAGCGACTGCTTAATGCTAATGGTGAGTATAGATAAACCCTATTACACCAGACCTCCAGATTCAATCACTGCATTTAATAGTGGCCCAAATTCCAACGCATTTTGATAACGAATGCTATTGATAAACAAAGCTGGTGTGCGGGTTACGCCACTGCGCCTTCCACTTTCAATATCTTGGCGAATGCGATCGCCATACACTTCTCCAGCAATATCTCGCAAAAACTGAGTAACGTTTAGTCCTAAATTGGCAGCATATTCCACTAAATAGCC
>NZ_JACJOR010000486.1:0-22603 GCF_014695615.1 Leptolyngbya sp. FACHB-711 | reverse complement strand
TGGATTCTGACTTAGATAAGTTGGTCAAGACGATCGCCACAATTCGGGAAGAGTCAATCAGTGCAGTCGTCGCTGAAGCACTGGAACTATGGTTACAGCAGCCTAAACAGCAGGAAATCATTGAAAAACACAGGCTTGACGAACTGGATTGAGGGAAGGGCGAGAAGAGTAAGTGGCAGCGAGCAAGAGGAAACCAGAAATTCGGGTATTTGTTGAACGAGATTTAGATCGTCTCCTGAAAGTTCTGGCGGGTATTAAAGACACCTCCCTCAGCGGCTTGGTCAATGAAGCGATCGAGTTTTACCTGAATCACAACACTGAGGTACAAAACCTGATCGATCGGTTTAATCTGGAGGATCTGAGCAATTTAGAGGATTAAAGTGATACTCACGTTTTATATCCGGGGGTTAAACGTTCTATATCTGGCGGCTAAAGTAGAAATAAGCGAAACCGACTGGAATTGATGGCGAAGATTGCGCTGCTGATTGGGGTAAGTGAATACGGCAAGGGATTATCTAAATTGCCTGGAACGCAAGGCGATCTGGAAATGATGCGGCGTGTCTTGGAGAATCCTCAAGTGGGCGGATTTGATCAGGTTCAGGTCTTGTCAAATCCCGATCGCACTGAAATGGAATCGGCGATCGAAATGGTGTTGACCGAGAATCGCAGTTCTGAAGACCTGATTCTTATCTACTTTTCTGGGCATGGCGTAAGGGATGACGACGGGACGCTCTATTTTGCGACTCGCATCACTGAAACGAACGCACAGGGACGGATTTGGGTTTCAAAAGCGATTCCTGCTAGTGCGGTGCAAGGTTATATGAGCCGGAGTCGATCGCAGCGGCAGATTTTGATTTTAGATTGTTGCTTTAGCGGAGCCTTTGCCAAAGACATGATGGCACGAAAGGCAGAGGTCGTTGCTGTTGATGTGAAATTGCAGCTTGGCGGGGAAGGACGCGCTGTATTAACTGCCTCAACTGCAACTCAGTTTTCCTATGAGCAGGAGGGAGGAGGCATCTACACCCGCTATCTCGTACAGGGGTTAGAAACGGGAGCCGCCGATCGCGATGGTAATGGACAGATTACCGTTGATGAACTCCACGAATACGCCCGAGAAAAAGTTCGGGAAGCCGCTCCGACGATGCAGCCTGAAATTTATGCCGCGCGAGAAGGCTATAAGATTTTCATTGCCCGTGCCCCACAGGGCGATCCGCGATTGATCTACCGTAAAGAATTGGACGATCGGGCAAAACAAAAGCGGGGCAAACTTTCTCCAATCGATCGACGGGCATTGAACTATCGCAGCGAGGAATTACACATAGCGCCCTCGGAAGCAGAGCAAATTGCCCGAGAAGTGCTACAGCCTTACCAGGAGTTTTGGCGTAAGCTCAACGAGTTTGAACAAGCAGTCAAAGAAACTGTGGAATATGACCCAGGCCTGAGTGCAGACAGTTTGGATGATTTGCGATATTTCCAGCAGGTTTTGAAACTACGCGATGAAGATGTTCTTCCCATTCTCAAGCCCTTTAACCTGACGCTCAATCCTCCATACTTGACCGATTCCCCGACTTCTGCAAATAAACCCGTGCAAGGAGAATCAGCAGGCGCAAAAGCAACCGTCACTGTCGAAAGGAAACCTGAGAGACCAAGCAATCGGGCTACGCCAGAAGATGATCTCAGTTCAGAAAAAGGAATTGACTACACTAAGCTCCGTGACCTGTTGAAAGCGCAAAACTGGTACGCCGCAGACAATGAAACCTACAAGGTAATGATTCAGGCTGTGGGTAGTAAAGAGGGAGATTGGTTCACATCAGAGGAACTGTTGAACTTTCCCTGCACCGATCTCAAAACGATCGACCAACTATGGGTGAAATACAGCGAAGGCAAATTTGGTTTCAGCGTCCAGAAGCAAATTTATGTAGAGTGCGGTGCTAAACTGGACGGCGAATATCCAGGAGCGCAAATCTGGGAGAAGTTTTGCGATCGTGTCGGCTGGCGCAAGGATGGTAAGTGGCTGAACTATCGAGACCTCAACCCTTCTAATTCCTTCCCAAAAGGGATTTTCCCTACATTGGGTGGGGTAGGTAGTATGGGATTAGTATGGAGATTCTCTTCTCTCGCACAGAGACTTGTGAACTGTAGCACAAGCCAGTCCTGAGCTTTTTTTAAGTTTTATTTCTGGTGTTCTTTTCTACATAAAACCCCCCTTTCGGCGATCCGTTACCTGGCACCGTATTGGCTACTCTGTATTTTTCTCTATTAGTGAAGAAGTAATGCTGATAAATTTGGGGTCAAAGCAGTTCGCCAGCACAAATTTCTCAGCCACTTTGCGAATCTCCTCCGCAGGCGCATCCCACTCTTCCCACAGGCTTTTCTGCCCTGGGCTAACTTTGGTCGGTTTTCCTCGCGCTCTCAGCTTTGCCAGCAGCTTACTGCCCCAGTGATTCTTTTTTTCGGGTTTCGGTTTCGGCTTGTATTTCTTGCAAAACTTGCGATAGGCTGCGGCGCAAATCTCCAGCGTTGTCCCCAGTGCCAGAAATGCCGGATGCCATTGGGTGATGCCGTCGTGGGTCAAACGGTCATAGGTTCCGTAGTTGCTGAAATCATAGAAAAAGCCCTGCTGCATATTTGCGGCTTTCGGATTGCCGTGGATATAGCGTAATGTGTTTAACGCCCTGCGTTTGTCGCTGGTTGGAAACCCGGTACTGTGATATCGCTTTTCCCAGAAATGCCCGGTACGGTTCAACATCTGGTTAAAACACATGGCGGTGTACCAGTTCAACCAGTGCATAATCTGAGGCAAATGGTCAGGCTGCTGCGGCTCCAGCAAGTAATGAACGTGGTTGCTCATAATGCAGAGCGCGTAAAGCTTAAAGCCATATTTGTCCTGACACCGTTTAATCGCAAACAGCAGCACTTCTCGACATTCCGATCGCGTCAAACGAAATTCTCGATTATTGCAGCGAGTCGTGATGTGATAGCAGTAGCCCGACCGAAGCTCCCGACGCTGGCGCGGCATACAGAGCAGCTTTCATTCACTGAAGGAACACTGGCAGTATCAGCCATTTCCTACTGAGACGATCGCTGCTCTAAACTGGAGGGGCGATCGCTGGAGTGGAGACGAGTATGGAATCGGCAGTTTACCAAATTAGTGCCTTTTGGGATGCAGATGCAGCCGTATGGGTTGCAACCAGTGATGATGTACCGGGATTAGCAACCGAAGCGGAGACGATCGAAGCATTGAGTCAAAAGTTGAGGGACATCGTTCCTGACTTGCTGATGACCAATCATGTAATTTCCGCAGACTATACAGGTGCGATCGCGATTCAACTCATCAGCCATCGGCAGGAATTGATTGAGGTTGCCTCATAAATGGCTGCATCTCTGACACCTGCGCTCAAGAAAATATTGGTAGAAGCAGGGTGTTTCTTTGAGCGTCAAGGAAAAGGCGATCATGAAATTTGGTATAGCCCGATTAACGATCGACGATTTGTTGTAGATAGTTCAATCAAATCTCGCCACACAGCAAATGCAGTTCTCAAGCAAGCGGGATTACCAAAGGCGTTCTAACATACAGACGTTCAATTGGTATAAACGCACTGGTTTAGCTTCAGGCTAAAATTGAACATTCCAGCTTTCAGGCACAGCCCTTTAACGACAAATTCTCCAATTCTCCTAATGGCAAACCCACTCGATCGCCTCAAACGACTGCCCTGGATGGAGCTATTGCTCAATGCGCTGCTAACGGCACTCTGCGTCACCGTGGCAGAATTTATCCTGGTGATTTTGATGCGGGCATTGACGATCGTGGCTCAGATTGCGATCGTGCTGCTTAATCCGCCGTTAGGAATTCTGACTCAGCTTGCGATCGGGGTTGGGATTGGCGCATTAGCCGTTGTGCTGCTGGAGCGTTTCTTTCCCCAGGTGCGAATCGATACGGGCACGCTCTGGGCGTTGATTCCCTGTCTGATTGTGGCACTGATTGCAAGAACGCTGCTGCCGTCTCCGGTAAGTCTAATTAGCACCAGTCAGATTACCGCAGTGGCAATCCTGCTCGGCGTATTTTTGCGCGGCAGACGCTACTGGCGATACTGGCGGTAACGGGTGATGGGTCAAGGCAAAAAGCCGATAAGGAAGCGATCGAATCAGCGATCGTCCTGATCATGAACTCCCCTGTTTAATGCGTTACGCTGCGCTAACACATCCGACGCGAACCTTCCTGATCTGATATTCCAAGTCCCCCGAATTGGGGGATTTAGGGGGCAGTGCAACACCTTCCTAAGCCGGAACCACAATCCGCTCCGTTCCCGATAGCTCAAATGCCGCGTGAACCGCCTGGAGTGCCCGCACGCCGTCTTCTTCAGACACCACGCAGCTAATTTTGATTTCCGAAGTCGCAATCATCTGGATATTGATTTTCTCTTTTGACAGCGCATCAAACATTTTGGCAGCGACCCCCGGTTTTCCAACCATTCCGGTTCCGACAACGCTGACTTTGGCGATCGATTGATCCACGATCACTTCTCCGCATCCCAGCTCCACAGCAGTAGCATCGAAAATTGCTTTTGCCTCATCTGCGTCTGCCTGCGCCACCGTAAAGGCAATATCGCGAGTGGCAGTGCCATCAATTAAGCGGCATCGCTGCGACTGAATGATCATGTCTACGCTGATGTTGCGATCGGCAAGCAAGGTAAACACCCTGGCTGCCATGCCGGGGCGATCGGGAACATGGCGAATGGCGAGACGGGCTTGCTTCAGATCCAGAGCGGCTCCGCGTACCGGAGGAATGTCACTGTCAGCCTTTCCACCTGGGGCCTTGAGCGGGGAAGTATGAACTTCAAATTCGCGACAGAGGGCGGCAATGGCTCGATCGCAGTCTGCCGCATCGATCGCACAGCTCACTTTTACTTCCGAGGTCGAAATCATCTGGATATTCACGCCTGCCGCTGCCAACGTGCGGAACATTTGCGCCGCCACCCCCGGACGACCAATCATCCCCGCTCCGGCAATGCTGACCTTTGCCATTTGGCGTTCCACCAGGACTTCCGCTTCTCCTGTGGTGGGGTCGCTGTAGTTTCGCAGCACAGGCGCGATCGCTGCCGCCACTGCTTCTGCCCGGTTGAGGGAATTTTTGACGACCGTAAAGGCAATATCGTTGCTGTTGCCTTCGTGAATCGACTGAATGATCAAATCCACGTCCAGGTCTTGCTGGGCAATTTCGCCAAACAGCTTTGCTGCCACGCCAGGGCGATCGGGCACACGCAGCATTGCGATTTTTGCCTGATCCGTATCAAACTCGATCGCATCCACCGCATTGGCAATTTCCAGCCCTTCTAGCGGACGGGGTTGGCGAATCGGAGACATCACACGGGTTCCCGGATCATCTGACCAGCTCGATCGCACCACCAGCATCACGCCATAGTTACGGGCAATTTCAACCGATCGCGGGTGCAGCACTTTCGCCCCCAGGCTGGCAAGCTCCAGCATTTCATCTGAGGTAATTTCGCGCATCAGGTGAGCATCGGGAACCAGTCGTGGATCAGTCGTGAGGATGCCGGGAACGTCTGTATAAATTTCGCAGCAGTCCGCTCGTAAAGCCGCCGCCAGTGCCACAGCAGAGGTATCGGAGCCGCCCCGTCCCAGCGTGGTAATTTCCAGATCTTCTAAACTCGTGATGCCCTGAAATCCTGCCACCACAACCACTTTACCATCCTGCAAATGCCGTTCTAGGCGATCGGTTGCGACGCTGAGAATTCGGGCGCGGGTATGCTCTGCTTCGGTGACAATGCCGACCTGTGTCCCCGTCATCGAAATTGCGGGCTGTCCGGCTTCCTGAAGTGCCATGCTCAGCAGGGCGATCGTCACCTGTTCCCCAGTCGAGAGCAGCATATCCATCTCGCGCCGATTCGGATTGGCAGAAATTTCGTGCGCCAGTTTCACCAAACCATCGGTGGTTTTACCCATCGCAGACACGACAACTACCACACGATGACCACCCTTAACGGTTTGCAGGACTCGCTGAGCCACTGCCTGAATTCGCTCTACCGTTCCAACTGACGTGCCGCCGTACTTCTGAACAATCAGTGCCATAGCTTTTGTGAACTGCCCAACCTGCTGGAGATGAATGAGGTGACCGGGAAATGCAGGGATCTAGCTCCTTTTTATGCGCTGCTAGCCTGTTTCTAACTCACCCGATCGAGGTAAATCGAGATACTTATGATCAGGATCGATCCGATCTAATAAAGGTAGCAGAGTCTTGGTGCGATCGAGCAAATGCTTTGGATTTCCTGACAATTTCCTCGGTGCGCTTAACCAGCTTAACCATATTTAATTTCCCCTCACTTGTCCCTTTTGCCCACTCACCGCATAATGGGGCAGGAGACTTCGCCTTACCCTAGGGAGCGTCGGGCAGGGTGGAGTCTCTCACCTGAAGACTTTGATTGCATCCCCGTTTCGCTACAGCAATCTGGAAAAGCCAGGTCAGCAAGATTCCTAAACCTCGTACACTAGTGAAAGATATCGGCTGTTCAAAAGCCGACGAATTCTATTGACTTTCACGAAAAATCCTATGTCTCAAGCGTCTGGCGATCTGGCAATTCAACTCAGCGATCTGCGACAGGAAGCGCAGCAGGCGATCGCCTCTACCACCAGCCTGGATGACCTCGAACAGCTCCGCATTCGCTATCTGGGCAAAAAGGGCAGTCTTTCCCAGGTACTCGGCGCAATGGGCAAGGTGGATGCGGCGGAACGTCCTCGCATTGGGTCGCTGGCAAACGAAGTCAAGGAAGTCATCCAGGGCGAGCTGGAGCAAAAGAAATCGGGATTGCAAGCGGCGGCGATCGAGGCAAGATTGGCAGCAGAAGCGATCGATGTGACGATGCCGGGAACGTTTCGTCCGCAGGGTCATGCTCACCCGCTCACCAGCACGATCGATCGGGCGTTGGATATCTTTGTGGGCTTGGGCTACACCGTGGCGCAGGGTCCCGAAATGGAAACCGACTACTACAACTTCGAGGCACTGAATACGCCCGCCGACCACCCTGCCCGCGATATGCAGGACACCTTCTACCTGCCGGACGGCAACTTGCTGCGGACGCACACCTCCTCTGTGCAGATTCGCTATATGGAAAATAATGAGCCTCCGATTCGGGTTGCGGCTCCCGGTCGGGTCTATCGTCGGGATACCGTTGATGCGACCCACGCTGCCGTATTCCACCAAATTGAAATTCTGGCGATCGATGAAGGGCTGACCTTTACCGACTTGCGCGGCACAATCAAAATCTTCCTCGAATCGATGTTTGGCGATATCGAAGTGCGGTTCCGCCCCAGCTTCTTCCCCTTCACCGAACCGTCTGCCGAAGTAGACGTGAAATGGCGCGGTCGCTGGCTGGAAGTCCTGGGCTGCGGCATGGTCGATCCGAATGTGCTTAAATCCGTCGGCTATGACCCAGAAATTTACACTGGATTTGCTGCCGGATTTGGCGTCGAGCGTTTCGCGATGGTGCTGCACCAGATTGATGATATTCGCCGCCTGTATGCCAGTGATTTGCGCTTTTTGAGGCAGTTCTAGCTTTTTGAGGCAGTTCTAGAGTAAAGGCAGTTAGGAAGGCAGTCAGGAAGGTGAGAGGGGATAGATCGTTAAAGTACGGGAGTTAGAAAGTACAGGAGTTAGATAGGGCGTTGGAACCACCTTTGGCCTCAATCACGAGCCGCATGATTTCCTATTCTCCTGTCCCCTCATCCCCCACTGTTCCACTCCCTCTCACCTCATCTCCAAACTGCTGCACTGCCTGCCCGATCGCCTCTCTCAAATTTGCATATTTCTTAGCAAAGGGCGGTTGCCATTCACCCATTCCAAGTAAATCAGAGGTCACAAGCACCTGACCATCGCAGTGATCGCCTGCGCCAATGCCGATTGTCGGAATCGTGAGCTTTTCAGTGATTTGGGCGGCTAAGTCTGCGGGGATGTGTTCCAGGATGATCGAAAAGGCTCCGGCTGCCTGGAGGGCGATCGATTCTTCCAGGATGCGGGCAGCGGCTTCGGGGGAAGTGCCCTGCTTGCGAAATCCACCAAGCTGATGGACGGATTGGGGCGTGAGTCCGACATGACCCATCACGGGAATGCCTGCCTGAACCAGCCGTTTCACGGTTTCTGCCATTGCCGGATAGCCGCCTTCGAGCTTGACTGCCTGGACTCCGGCTTCCTTGAGTGCCCGTCCTGCCGATCGCATTGCCTGCACCGCATCTTCCTGATAGCTCAGAAACGGCAGATCAAGCACCAGTAGAGCATTTTTGACCGCTCGACGGACGGCTTTGGCATGGTGCAGAATTTCGTCCAGCGTCAGGGGCACGGTCGTTTCATAGCCCAGGGCGACCATTGCCAGGGAATCGCCCACCAAAATCACATCCACCCCCGACTGATCCAGCACTTGCGCGATCAGATAGTCCCAGGCAGTCAGGACTACAATTTTCCGTCCCTGCTGTTTGTAACGAATGAGCTGCTGTGTGGTGACTGCCATAAATGCTTGACCGACGATAAATGTAATGATTTGTGGGTGAATTAAATTCTCGCTCCCGCGAGGGACAGGATTTCTCCTACCATTTCTTTGAGAGTATCAGGAAGACTTGACACTGTGCGGAGACAGCCATGACCCAGGAGCCAAAATCCCCTTCTAAAGCCGCCACCCTTCAGCGTTTGCTGGGACAATTCAGCGGCATTGCTCAGACAGTGCTGGCAGCAGGCGTGAAGCTCGGTGGCAATTTGCTGCGATCGGCTGGAAAACTTTGGTGGAATACAATTCTGCCCTTTGTGCAAGGGTTGCTCCCGGCTCCCTGGAATCGTCGTTTGTCGAAACCTGTTCTCACCGGAATCACGATCGCCCTACTCACTCTGCTCTTGTGGCTTGCTTCTACGCTGTCTCGCCCTGCGGTTTCTTCGGTTGAGGAGCCTCCGACTTCCAGCCAGGAGCTGCGCGCTCCCGAATCCAGGGCTTCTCGTCCTGAACCTGCCCTCTCGCCCGAAAAGCTGATCCGCCTTCAGGAAAAGCTGGCGCAGGTGACAGAATCCTACGGCGAGGCATTTATCCTATCTGTGCAGCCCGGAGTCCGGCATCATCTAACGTTGACTCTAGGCGATCGTTGGTATAGCCTGCCTGCTGAAACTCAAGACCAGCTGGCCCGCGAACTCTGGGAGCGATCGCGCCAGTTTGACTTTACGCAGCTCGAAATTCTTGATCTAGAAGACCAGCGCATTGCCCGGAGTCCGGTGGTGGGGCAACAAATGCTAATTTTGAAGCGATCGGGGCGTCTGCCTGTGATTGAGCCGCAGTTTTCCGAAGGGGTTGAGCCTTCTCCAGAACTTGCTCCAGCAGACGTTTTAGAACCTGTTCTGGAACCCGCCTTAGAACCCGAAACTCCTTTTTTGGAATCGCCAGACCTGTAGAAGCCTGTAAAAGAAGGTTGGAGCAGTATATTGACTCCTTTGTTCCGTTGTTCAGTTTGGGTAGTAATGCCTTCTTTGCAACCTGCCCTTAACGCTCCTCGGCTTTAATAATGTGAAATCCGTTTAGAATGCCGATCGTCTCAACGTAGTAGGACGGCAATGACCCATCCAGCAGCGACGGCAGCAGCGGATCGAGAGACAGGTTGGTTTGATAGACGCTCCACAGCCCGTAATTCTCGCGACGTGTTCCCTTGGCAACTAGGCTGGCGATCGCGGTCTGATTGTCCTGAATTGCCTGACTGCAAGCACCCGTGAGCAGGCTACCTGCATCGGGGCAAACTTCGGTCTGCAAATATTCGCTGAGTCGCTCGGTCGCGTATTGATCGAACGATGCTGGGCGTGGGTTCGTGATTGCCAGTGCTGCTCCCAGTCCTGCAAAAACAATGCCTGCAATGGTCAGTCTGCGAAAATGTTTCATGCTCGATCGCCCAATTGCTGAACTCAAATTACCTATCTCCCGCTTGATTATGACATCTAGATCAACTGTGAAGCAGGATGCTATAATGACTAACGCATGGCGAGCGTGGCCAAGTGGTTAAGGCAGCGGATTGTGGTTCCGCCACTCGGGGGTTCGAGTCCCCTCGTTCGCCCTCAAAAAGGGATTGCAGCACTCACCATTTGCAATATCTACTAAGCGTTAGAAGGCAAACTGGGTTCTGAGGTTCCACTGTGTGATCTATCCTGCTGTTGCTCTTTCAGCAAAAGACTAAAACAAAGCCCCTAACTGCGACCGAGTTGAGGGGCAAAATTTTGGAGCTATCTCAGCAAAGTCGTCATTTTAGGCAGGATTTTAGGCAAGATTTCAGCCAATCAGTTTGCCTCAGCAGCAGAACAGAGCAATTAATCCTTGTCGTACAGATCTAAGCCCAGCCCAAACTTAGCGGCAGCACGGCGAAACGCCATCGATTCCGCGTTGCTGGAAGGATCGCCATAGCTGCCGCAGTCAAGCAGTTCTTGTCCGGTTGCGGTGCGAACAAAATCACCTTCTTCGGCGTGAATGGTCAGCGAGTAGGTCAGCACAATCCGTTCCCCCATCACCTGAATGTGGGTAATTTCCCCTTCCCAGGCCGGTGCGTAGAAGTCGAGCAGTTTTGCGACGTGATACCAGGGAATATAGTCTAGATAGCTGACTTTCCCAGTTCTGCGGTCTTTTTTCTCAAGCTGTCCGATAAAGCGACGGGGAATGGGTTTTGCTAGGTCAGCCAGGATATCGGCGATCGGACGCCTAAACGTTTTGTGCAGCGATTGCTCGGTTTGTGGCTTGAGAGGGGTTACTTTAGCGTGAGTCATCGTTCAAAATCCTTGAAGTCGAGTCGCTCTTGATGAAATTTGACTAGGTAGAGTCTGACCTTAAGTGGCTTCAAAAGTGGCTTCAGAAATGGCTTCAATATATTGGGCTTGTAGTTCAATTGTACTAAATCTTTCTGGAAATGACCATATTCGAGCAGCAAAAGAATTTTTTAGACAAGGTGGCGATCGTCACTGGTGGAGCACAGGGCATTGGCAAAGCGATCGCGCTGCGGCTGTTGCAGGCAGGAGCACGAGTGATAATTGCTGACCAAGATGCTGAGGCAGGACAAGAGACGATCGAGGAATATCGAGAACTGGGACAGGTGCGGTTTGTGAAAACCGATGTGGCAGATGAAACAGCAGTTCGATCGATGGTGGAGCAAACGATCGCAGAATTTAATCGCCTGGATCTTCTGGTGAACAATGCGGGGATTGCTAATCCAAACAATGAGCCGATCGAACAGCTCACTCTGGAACGCTGGAATCGAATGCTGGGCGTTAACCTGACGGGTGTGTTTCTCTGCACAAAATATGCCGTTCCCTATCTGAGGCGGCAGAGCGGAGCAATTGTCAATATTGCCTCCACGAGAGCAGCGATGTCTGAACCTGATACCGAAGCTTATTCCACTACAAAGGGTGGACTAGTCGCGTTGACCCATGCGCTGGCAAATAGCCTCGGTCCTCAAATTCGCGTGAACTGTATCAGTCCGGGCTGGATTGCGGTCAGTGAATGGCAAAAGCGATCGAAGCGTCGCCTACCAAAACTCAGCGAAGCCGACCATCAGCAGCACCCGGTGGGACGAGTTGGTAAACCCGAAGATATTGCAGCGATGGTGCTTTATCTGGCTTCAGAGGAAGCTGGATTTATTACAGGTGTGAATCTGACGATTGATGGTGGAATGACGCACAAGATGACTTATTTAGGATAGTCTCTGGCATTGCTGCATCACCGTTTTAATCGTGATCATGCTGCCTGCTGCTGCTGCTGCTGCACGGGAATTTCAATCGTGAATTCTGTTCCATTTCCTGGAGTAGAACCACAGCTAATTCTGCCAGCGTGCTTATTTACAATCACTTCATAGGCGATCGCCAAGCCTAATCCCGTTCCTTTTCCGACTCCCTTAGTCGTGAACAAATGATCATAAATTTTTTGCTTCACGTCCTCCGTCATTCCAATTCCATTGTCTTTGATTCGAATGACAACAGATTGTTTATCATCTGTCATGCCAGTTTTAATCGTAATTCGGTTGGGCTTTTCTTTGAGTGATTCAAAGCTGTGTCCCTGATTTGATTCCTCCAGTGCATCGATCGCATTCGCCAGAATGTTCATAAATACCTGATTAAGCTGTCCTGGAAAACAGGAAACTACCGGAATATTGTCATACAGCCGTACAACTTCGATCGCCGGACGTTCCTCGTTTGCTTTGAGGCGGTATTTGAGAATCAGGATTGTGCTGTCAATGCCTTCATGCAAATTGAACTCTACCGGATGGTCTGTGTCGGCTCTTGAGAATGCTCTCAGGCTGGTGCTGATATCGCGTATCCGTTCCGTTGCACCTTTCATCGAGTTAATGAGTTTGGGTAAGTCTTTGACCAGGAATTCCAGATCGATCGTTTCTGCATGGTCTTGAATCGTGGAGACCGGATCAGGATATGCCTGCTGGTACTGATGCAAATGGCTCAGCAAATCCTCAACATATTCCGTTGTGTTACCGAGGCTGCCTTTTAGGAATCCGATCGGATTGTTGATTTCGTGAGCAACGCCAGCCACAAGATTTCCAAGTGCAGACATCTTCTCACTCTGAATCAGCTGCATCTGTGCGTGCTGAAAATCCTGAATAGCTTGTTCTAAATCCTGTGCCTGCTGTCGAAGCCGTGCCTCTGACTGAAGTAAAGCTGCTTCTGCCTGTTTGCGCTGTGTGACTTCCTGCTCAAGCTGCTGATATGCTTCGACTCGCATTGCCGCCGCCTGAATTGTCTGGGCAAGAAACTGAATTTCGTTATCCGGCAATTCCGATGGCATCACAAAACGATCGATACTTTGACTTTCTGTAATCGCTTTGTTCAAACGCTGAATTGGACGCAGGATTGTCTGCTGGACTAGCATCGTCATGAGTACCAGAATCACTAACATTCCAACCAGCAGCGTCAGCGTTGAAGCCGAGAAAGTTTGCCAGGTCTGCTGCTGCAATTTTTCGACATCAAGAATCGCAACCACCAATCCGCGTTGGTCTGCTTGACCAAACAGGCTGCTGCTAAAGGGCAAAATTTCTACCAGTGCCGCTTTGCCGTCCACCGTCGTTCTAGAGCTTGTGTCTGAACCTGTGCGAGACGCTTGCTGCAAATCCTGCGCCAGTTCTGGATAAATCGAGGCATAGGGCAGACTTTGTGATACTGTGCCGCTACGAGCGAGAGTTTGCCCATCAGGACTGACGATCGCCACTTCAACCACGGTGGGGAGCGTGGCATAGTTTTGAACAATGCGCTTGATGATGCTGGTATTGCCCAGTTCGAGCAAACCTTCGGTGGAAAACCCGACTCCCTGCGTAATCGATTGGGCACGCTGCTGAAGCTCCTGCTCCAGTTTCACTTGGATCAGGAAGTAGTTTAATCCTAAGGTAGTTAAGCCAACGGTCACCAAGGAAAGACCAAATCCGGCAAGTAGTTGACGAGATAAAGAATGATTTCCAAATCGAGAGGGATATTTCTTCATGGCTTCCATGCTTTCATTGCCTCACTGACCAGTGCTCCACCGATTTCCACATCTTGTCGAATCGTGCGACCATGACGGCGATCGGTCTGCAATAGCTGAACAATTTCGGCTTGTGCAGCCTTGAGGCGACCATTTGCCTGAAACATGCGTTGGTTTAAAGCGATGTCTCCTTTTTCTAGTCCTGCATAGTCACTCGCAAAAGCTTCACCGCTTTGTCCAAGTTTTTGCCCAACGGTGTCAAATACCTGAGTCGGCTTTGTTTCGACGGCGTGCATAATGTCAAACCATGCCAGCATGAACTGCTTTAATTCTGCTTTTTTGGCATTCATCATGCTGTCACTAGACATCAATATGTCTATGACTAAGCTATCAACCTGTTTAGTAGTATGAATGACGTTGCCCTTGATCTTTGCAGCCGTTTCACTTAGCATTGGCTCCCACAAGACAGCAGCATCGATCGCTCCAGATGCAACTTGCTCCGCTGCGACCTCATTAGAATAATCGAGAATTTCGACTTCGCTGGGTTGAACTTGATGCGCTTTCAGTGCCTCTAATAAAATCAAATGATTGACGGTTCCTAGCTTTGCACCGACTCGCTTGCCGCGCAGGTCTTCAACTGCTTGAATACCCGATGTGGCAACCATTCCATCCGCCCCCGCAGAAATATTAGCCGTCATTAACACCACAGGTTTGGCATTGCCTGGATCAACCTGCATCACATCCCAGAAAGAAGTAAATGCGGCATCCAGGCTACCTCGCATTGCTGCCCGGCTAGCATCCTGGTTACTTTCAAATCGCACCAGTTCAACGTCCAGTCCTCGCTGCTTGAAAATCTCCGATGGCTCACCATAGAGTGCAACATCAAAACCAACCCAATTGGGAATTCCTACTCGCAATGGCTGGAGCGACTGATTAAACCCGATACTACAGGCATTGATCAACAGTGCGAGGGAAAGGGCGATCGCAAACAAACTGAAAAAGGCAGGCTGAATCCTGGGTCGCAGATTTTGCTTCCATTGCATCCCCAAACAAGCAGCGATCGGCGCAATTCTCATGAATTCCCTCACTAAGTCTTAGGAGTAAGGTTCAACATTCAGCATTCCCAAGGACTGAGAAGGCGTAACAAGAATTTTTAGGGAATAATAAAAAGAATCTTTTAGTTCCCTTGTGTCCGATCGCCCTAAATTTCAACTGGATTGGTTACAAATAAAATTGGCAAAATTTGAACTCTTGTAAAGAACCAGCACAATCTGTAAAACAAACGAATCAAATTAAAGAAATTCTGGGGATGATAAACGAATTATAGATAGCTCCAGCCTCACTCCGGTTTGGGCTTACTACGAGGAAAGACATTATGCAGATTTCGCTTCAAACTGCCTACAAAAATCTCTGCTTGCTGGATCAGGTAGATATTGCAACAAGCGCATCCTATCGGCAGTTGGCTCAAGACATTCTTGCTGATCCCTCGATTAGTCTGGAATGGCGACAAGCCATTAGCGATCGTTTGAATCGTGCTAATTATTTGCTGACTCTGGTTACAGTGAGCGGCGACGATAGCTATTAAAAGAAAAAGCTGATTGGCAGCAATTGGCAGGAAAAGGACTGTGTAGCAGTCATACTGTAGCAGTCACAAGGAGCTTTAAAACTGGGTTGTAAGGGAAATCCCTCTTGCAGCCCCTTTGTTTTTAGGCTTATTGCTCAACGCAGCTCAAAGCGTTTTTTCTTCTGGACGAGCGCAATTTGTCAGGCTCTGTTGGCAAGGTTAAGGAAAACCAAAAAAGATAATTTTGATACCATTTGCCGTCAGTAAATTCAGTGATTGGGAATCAATAGTTTACGCCGAAATAAAACTTTCTCTACAAGTAAACACCCCTCACCATTGATTGATCTGGGGTTAACCCGTGGCTGACCTACTAATTGGCTAATTTGAAAGTCTTTTATAAAGTTGTGTTTCGTGTTGCCGTTAAGAACAGCGAGTAGCAATGCTATGATAAAAAACGCTTTTGCCTGAAGCATTGCGTAAAACACCCCCTGAAAATTCTAAATTTGTTAGTTTTTAATGCTCCAAATGAATGCTTCAAATGATTGAGTCAATGAAAGTTCTCGAATTGTTACGAATGCTGCTAAATGACACCCAGTTGAGAATGCAGATCTGACAATTTCCTTAAGACCTGTGATGCGATCGCATAACTTATTAGAGAATCTCTCAATTAGCTCTCGAAGCGTCGCTTTTGAAACGAGATAGAAAAACACCGGTTTTTGCCCCCACTTCCTGCCACTTGTAAGGCATTTATCAATGAACAGTAATCAACTGCCACCGAAACAAGGTCTCTACGATCCACAATTTGAACACGACGCCTGCGGTGTTGGCTTCATCGTTCACATGAAAGGGCAAGCCTCCCACGACATTGTCGAGCAGGCACTCACCATTCTGCTGAACATCGACCACCGGGGTGCCTGCGGAGCCGAAACCAACACGGGCGATGGAGCCGGAATTTTGCTCCAGATTCCGCACCAGTTTCTGAAGAAAGTCGCGGCTACCGAAAACATCGCGCTTCCAGAGGCAGGTCGGTATGGGGTGGGGATGATCTACGGTTCCCCTGACCCTATCCGGCGGGAAGAAGGTCGCCGAGTGTTTGAGCAGATTGTGGCAGAAGAAGGGCAGAAGGTTCTGGGCTGGCGCGATGTGCCAACAGATAACGCGTCGCTGGGCAATTCGGCAAAAGCGAGCGAGCCGTTTATGCAGCAGGTATTCATCCAGCGAAATCCAGACCTGAAAGACGATCTGGCGTTTGAACGGAAGCTCTACGTGATTCGCAAACGATCGCACAGTGCCATTCGATCGCCCCAAATTGATTCTGCTTGGTATCCCTCTAGTTTGTCGTGCCGCACGATCGTCTATAAGGGAATGCTAATGCCCGTTCAGGTGGGGCAATACTATTCCGACCTGCATGATCCCGATCTGAAAAGTGCGCTGGCGTTGGTACACTCGCGCTTCAGTACCAACACATTTCCAAGCTGGGAGCGATCGCACCCTTATCGCTACATTGCCCACAACGGGGAAATCAATACGCTGCGCGGCAACATCAACTGGATGCACGCCCGTCAGTCTCTGTTTGAATCAGAGGCATTTGGGGAAGACATTCACAAAATTCGCCCGGTGATCAACATTGACGGCAGCGATTCGCTGATTTTCGACAACGCGCTGGAACTGCTGGTGCTGGCGGGACGATCGCTCCCCCACGCCATGATGATGATGATCCCGGAACCGTGGACAGCGCATGAGTCGATGAGTGATGAGAAAAAGGCGTTTTACGAATACCATTCCTGCCTGATGGAACCGTGGGATGGTCCTGCCTCGATCGCCTTTACGGATGGCACCATGATGGGGGCAGTGCTCGATCGAAATGGGCTACGTCCTTCTCGCTATTACGTCACGCACGATGATCTGGTGATTATGGCATCGGAGGCGGGTGTATTGCCGATCGAGCCAGAGCGGGTGAAACAAAAGGGAAGACTGCAACCGGGACGGATGTTCCTGGTGAATATGCAGGAAGGGCGAATTGTTGCTGATGAGGAAATTAAACAGCAGATTGCGACGGAGAATCCCTATCGAGAATGGCTGGATCAATATCTGGTGGATTTAGCACAGTTGCCGGAAGTGAATCTTGCCGATCCGGTTCTGGCAGCGAATCCTGACCTGACGACCGTAATGCAGCAACAGATCGCCTTCGGATACACCTTTGAGGAAGTGCGCTTACTGTTAACTCCGATGGCGCGAGATGGCGTAGAAGCCGTGGGATCAATGGGATCAGATACGCCGCTCGCTGTGCTGTCCGATCGCCCTAAGCTGCTCTACGACTATTTCCAGCAGCTATTCGCGCAGGTGACGAACCCGCCGATCGACTCGATTCGCGAAGAGATTATTACGTCTGCGGATACGACGATCGGATCGGAGCGCAATTTGCTGGAGCCAGTGCCGGAAAGCTGTCATTTAATCAAACTGAAAACGCCGATTCTTAGCAATGAAGACTTGGCGAAACTCAAGGGATTGAACGCGGACGGCTTTAAGTCGGTGATGATTCCGTCACTGTTTGATCCAAAGAACGGTGTACAGGGATTAGAACAGGCGATCGAATCTATCTGTGAACAGGCAGATCAAGCGATTGCGAATGGCGTAAATATCTTAATCCTGAGCGATCGGGGAGTGAATGCAAAGCAGGCTTCCATTCCTGCCCTGCTGGCAGTTGCCGGACTGCATCACCATCTGATCCGCCAGGGAACCCGGACGCGAGTGGGAATTGTCCTGGAGTCGGGCGAACCGCGCGAAGTGCATCACTATGCGACGCTGATTGGCTACGGCTGCGGCGGAATTAATCCCTATCTGGCGTTTGAGACGATCGCAAACATGATTGATCAGGGCTTGCTGGTGGGCGTAGACTACAAAACCGCCTGTAAGAACTACATCAAAGCCGCAACAAAAGGCGTGGTCAAAGTGGCTTCCAAAATTGGAATCTCGACGCTGCAAAGCTACCGGGGCGCGCAAATCTTTGAGGCGATCGGCTTGAATCAGACTGTGATCGATCGCTACTTTACCTGGACGGCTTCTCGCATTGAAGGGGCTGATCTAGAGGTCATTGCCAAAGAAGCAGTATCGCGTCATAGTCATGCGTTTCCCGAACGGGAAGTCAACGGTCACACGCTGGATGTGGGCGGCGAGTACCAGTGGCGGAAAGAGGGCGAGGCACACCTGTTTAGCCCAGAAACGATTCACGCATTACAAAAATCGGTTCGCACGGGCAGCTACGACCAGTACAAAACCTACGCCCGACTGGTGAACGAGCAAAACCAGAAGCATTTCACGCTGCGTGGTCTGCTCGACTTTAAACCCCGCCAAGCGATCCCGATCGAAGAAGTGGAACCGATCGAATCAATCATGACTCGCTTCAAAACGGGAGCAATGAGCTACGGCTCGATCTCCAAAGAAGCCCATGAGGCGTTAGCGATCGCGATGAACCGGATCGGCGGTAAATCGAATACGGGGGAGGGCGGCGAAGATCCCGAAAGATATACCTGGACGAACGATCGCGGCGATTCAAAAAATAGCGCGATCAAGCAGGTTGCCTCAGGACGATTTGGCGTGACAAGTCTCTATCTCTCGCAGGCGAAAGAGATCCAAATCAAGATGGCACAGGGGGCAAAACCCGGTGAAGGTGGACAGTTGCCCGGTCGCAAAGTCTATCCCTGGATCGCCAAAGTGCGTCACTCGACTCCGGGCGTAGGTTTAATTTCGCCGCCGCCGCACCACGACATTTATTCGATCGAAGACTTGGCGGAACTGATTCACGATCTGAAGAACGCCAATCGCAATGCCCGGATCAGCGTCAAGCTGGTGTCTGAAGTGGGAGTCGGGACGATCGCTGCCGGAGTTTCCAAAGCTCATGCCGATGTCGTGCTGATTTCTGGATTTGATGGCGGCACGGGAGCCTCGCCCCAAACTTCGATCAAACACGCCGGGTTGCCGTGGGAATTGGGACTTGCAGAAACGCATCAAACGCTGGTGCTGAACAATCTGCGATCGCGCATCGTGGTCGAAACCGACGGACAAATGAAGACCGGACGCGATGTGGTGATTGCGGCTCTGCTGGGCGCAGAAGAGTTTGGCTTTGCCACGGCTCCCCTGGTGACGCTCGGCTGCATCATGATGCGGGTTTGCCACTTGAACACCTGTCCGGTAGGCGTGGCGACCCAAGATCCGCAGCTGCGGAAAAACTTTGTGGGCGATCCTGAACATACGGTGAACTTCATGAAGTTTATCGCGCAGGAAACTCGCGAACTGATGGCAGAACTCGGCTTCCGCACGCTAGACGAGATGGTCGGACGAACGGAGGTACTGGAAGCGAAGCAGGCGATCGATCACTGGAAAGCGAAAGGTTTAGATATTTCCAAGATTCTGTATCAGCCAGAAGCTGGTGATGAAATTGGGAGATATTGTCAGATCGCTCAGGATCATGGTCTGGAGAAATCTCTGGATATGACGGTGCTGCTAGATCTCTGTAAAGGGGCGATCGAAAATGGTGAACCCGTCAAAGCCACCTTGCCGATTAAGAATATCAACCGCGCAGTTGGCACGATTCTCGGCAACGAAATCACCAAACGTCACTGGCAGGGATTACCGGAAGATACCGTTCATTTACACTTCCAGGGAAGTGCCGGACAAAGCTTTGGGGCATTTGTGCCAAAAGGGGTGACGCTGGAACTGGAAGGCGATGCGAATGATTACTTTGGGAAAGGGTTGAGCGGCGGCAAGATTATCCTGTATCCGCCCAGGAACTCGACCTTTGTGGCAGAAGAAAACATCATCGTCGGTAACGTTGCCCTGTATGGTGCGACTTCTGGCGAAATGTACATTCGCGGTATTGCCGGAGAACGCTTTTGCGTCCGTAACTCTGGGGTCACTGCCGTGGTGGAAGCGGTGGGCGACCACGGCTGCGAATATATGACGGGCGGTAAAGTCGTGGTTCTGGGAACAACGGGACGCAACTTTGCAGCAGGGATGAGCGGCGGCGTTGCCTACATCCTCAACGAGTCCGGTGATTTTGCCAATCGCTGCAACAACCAAATGGTCGATCTCGAAACTCTGAACGACCCCGAAGAAATTGCCGAACTGCGGCAGATCATTCAAAACCACGCTGCCTATACCGGAAGCGAAAAAGCCAAACAGGTGCTTGAACACTGGGAGGCGATACTGCCCAAATTTGTCAAAGTCATGCCCAGAGACTACAAGCGCGTATTGCAGGCAATTAAGAATGCGATCTCTGCCGGACTCAGTGGGGATGATGCTCTGACCGCTGCCTTTGAAGAAAATGCTCGTGATGTTGCCCGAATTGGAGGAAGTTGAGACATGGGAAAACCAACTGGCTTTATTGAATATCTGCGCGAATTGCCTTCAGAACTGGAACCTCTAAACCGGATTCGGAACTGGGATGAGTTCCACCTGCCCATGCCGGAAGACCGACTCCGCACGCAAGGGGCACGCTGCATGGACTGCGGCACGCCTTTCTGCCATACCGGAACCATGATTAGCGGCATGGCGAGCGGTTGCCCGATTAATAACCTGATTCCCGAATGGAATGATCTGGTGTATCGCGGTTTGTGGCAGGAAGCCCTCGATCGTCTGCACAAAACCAACAACTTCCCCGAATTTACCGGGCGCGTCTGTCCTGCTCCCTGCGAAGGTTCCTGCGTCCTGGGTATTCATAACCCTCCGGTGACGATCAAGAACATTGAATACTCGATCGTCGAAAAAGGCTGGGAGAATGGCTGGATTACCGCAGATCCCCCCCCGAAACGGACGGGCAAAAATGTCGCGATTATCGGATCAGGTCCGGCTGGACTGGCGGCTGCCGCGCAGCTCAACCGGGCGGGTCACTGGATTACGGTTTATGAAAGAGCCGATCGTCCCGGTGGACTGCTGATGTACGGCATCCCCAACATGAAGCTGGACAAAGAACAGGTCGTGCTGCGCCGCCTGGGAATCCTGGAGCAGGAAGGCGTGAAGTTTATCTGCAATACGGAAGTTGGAAAAGACATCCCTGCGGAAACGCTGCTGAAGGAATACGATGCGGTGGTTCTTTGCACGGGCGCAACCAAGCCGCGTGATTTGCCGATCGAAGGTCGTCCGCTCAAGGGGATTCACTTCGCAATGGAATTCCTGACGGACAACACCAAAGCGGTGCTCGATCGCCAGCCCGGAGACTCGTTCATCTCAGCGGCAGGCAAAGACGTGGTGATCATCGGCGGCGGAGACACCGGAACCGACTGTGTCGGCACTTCGATTCGGCACGGCTGCACCCAGGTCGTCCAGCTCGAAATCATGCCCAAACCGCCCTCTGAGCGAGCAGCAGACAACCCTTGGCCCGAATGGCCCAAAGTCTACAAAATGGACTACGGACAGGAAGAAGCCGCCGCACTGTATGGTCACGATCCTCGCGCTTACCTGACAACTGCGACCCACTTTGAAGGTGATGCCGATGGCAATGTCAAAGCTGTTCATGTGGTTGATGTGCAGTGGGAGCGGAACGAGAAAGGGCAATTCATCCCGAAACAGATTCCCGGTACAGAGCAGGTCATTCCTGCTCAGCTTGTCCTGCTGGCAATGGGATTTCTCGGACCCGAACAGCCCCTCCTCGATGCCCTCGGACTCGATCGCGATCCACGCAGCAATGTGAAAGCGGAGTATGGCTCCTATGCCACTAGCATTCCGGGCGTGTTTGCCGCAGGCGACTGTCGGCGGGGTCAAAGTCTCGTGGTCTGGGCAATGAATGAAGGGCGAGGGGTTGCCCGCGAGTGCGATCGATATCTGATGGGAGCCACAGATTTACCCTAAGGCAACGTCTTTGAGATGTCCTGAATTGCACATCCTCTCCCATTTCAAGGAGTGCTGTTCTAAAAGAGCGAGGGGGGACTTTGAGTATCGGAAGGATGCTCAGTTCCCCTCAGAATTGACCCGTTCGGAGGGTGATCTGGGTTGCAATCGCGGCCCTTAAAACACCCTCTGAAATCAAGCCGATTAGACTGTTAATTAGACTAATTATCAGATTTTTCAATATGAGAACGAATATCGTTTAAATCAATATAGCGATCGGTGGCATTTCGCAGTTCTCGTGCAATCATGCCTTCGGTTGAAACGACTGTAATGTGGGTATTTTTAGCACGCAGAAGTTCGATCGCCCGCTCAAAATCTCCGTCTCCGCTAAACAAAATCACCTGATCATACTGATCGACGGTGCTAAACATATCAACGACAATTTCAATGTCCAGATTTGCTTTTTGAGAGATGCGACCCGAACTATCGTCGTAGTACTCTTTCAAAATTTTGGTGCGAACGGTGTAGCCCAAACTGATTAGCGCGTCGCGAAAGCCTCGCTGATCCTGCGGGTCTTTAAGTCCGGTGTACCAGAAGGCATTCACCAGCTTGACATCAGTAATAGTACGGGTAAAGTATTCCAGCACCCGTCTTGGATCAAAGAACCACCCATTCTTTTGTTGAGCATAAAACATATTGTTGCCGTCTACAAAAATCGAAAGACGGTTCA